>JBATFE010000322.1:0-11234 GCA_049664445.1 Gammaproteobacteria bacterium | reverse complement strand
TTTGACAGATATTCGGACGTATCAACGGATGCCGTTCCCACAAGCACCGGCTGGCCGCGTTTTTGACAATCACGCACATCATCCATGATGGCATCAAACTTCTCCTCCATGCTGAGATACACAAGGTCACCCATATCATTCCTGATCATCGGGTTGTGGGTCGGGATCACCACGACCTCGAGTCCGTAGATCTGCTGTAATTCGAAGGCCTCGGTATCTGCCGTACCGGTCATACCGGAAAGCTTGTTATAGGTTCTGAAATAATTCTGAAAGGTTATCGAAGCCAGTGTCTGGGATTCATTCTGGATCGGCACCCCTTCTTTTGCCTCAACGGCCTGGTGCAATCCTTCAGACCAGCGCCGTCCCGGCATGGTACGGCCGGTAAACTCGTCAACGATAACGACCTTGCCTTCCTGGATGATGTAGTCCACATCTTTCTGGAACAACAGGTGCGCGCGCATTGCCGCATTGAGATGATGCATCAGGCCCAGATTGGCCGCATCGTACAGACTCTCACCTTCATTCAGTAAACCGATCCGCGTCAGCATTGCTTCTACATGCTCGTGGCCGGCATCTGTCAGGTATATCTGCTTGTTTTTCTCTTCCAGGGTGTAATCACCCGGCCCGTCTTCCTCTTCCTGAGGCTGCAGTTCGGCGATCAGCGCGTTGATTTTTGTGTACAGATCAGAACGCTCGTCAACGGGCCCGGATATAATCAGCGGTGTTCGCGCCTCGTCGATGAGAATCGAGTCGACCTCATCGACAATGGCAAAATTGCGGCCACGCTGAACACGGTCATTTGCCGCGAAAGCCATATTGTCACGCAGATAATCAAAACCGAACTCGTTGTTGGTTCCGTAAGTGATATCCGCCTCGTATGCGGCTTTTTTCATTTCGTAAGGCTGACCTGAAATAATAACGCCCGTGGTCATACCCAGAAAATCGAACACCTTACCCATCCAGCCGGCATCCCGCTGCGCGAGGTAGTCATTGACGGTGACGACATGCACGCCGTTGCCACTCAATGCGTTCAGGTAGGCCGCCAGGGTCGCGACCAGCGTCTTGCCCTCACCGGTGCGCATTTCAGCGATCTTCCCCTGATGCAGCACCATGCCGCCAATCAACTGCACATCAAAGTGACGCATCTCCAATGTGCGCCATGCCGCTTCGCGCACAGCCGCAAAAGCTTCCGGCAGCAGATCATCCAGGGATTCACCGTCAGCCTGTCGTTTACGATATTCGTCTGTCTTCGCCCTGAGGGCTTCGTCAGATAACGCCTTGAAATCGGGCTCCAGAGCATTGATTTGGGCAACAACCCGCGACATACGCTTGAGCTGGCGTTCATTGCGGCTGCCGAACAGCTTGCCAATAATATTAATATTAAGTGCCATGAATTTCCTGAAAAAAGCAGTGATAAACGGATCACGCATAATACCGCAACTCCCTGCGAATTAGCAGTTCGAAACAGCGTTAACGGTGCAGAGTGGAGCGTCGCAAGAGCGCCCCGGGAGTGGGGGTAATCGGGCCTACTCGTCAATAAAACTGGAAGGATTTACCGATTTTCCATTATGGAGAACTTCAAAATGTACATGCGGCCCGGTTGAGCGGCCGGTCGATCCCATCAGGGCAATTTGCTGGCCTTTTTTGACAGTATCACCAACTTTCACCATGTGACTTTGATTATGGCCGTAGCGTGTTGTGTAACCGTTACCATGATTGATTTCGATCAGCTTTCCATAACCGGACTTTTTCCCGGCCCAGCTGACGACGCCATCGCCGACGGCAATCACCTCGGAACCCTGCTTGCCGGCAAAATCCAGGCCCTTGTGGAAATCCTGCTTGCCGGTAAACGGGTCGTTGCGCTTGCCGTAGCGGGAAGAAAGCCAGCCATCCTCTACCGGCCGGCCGGAAGGCATCACACGTTCACTCAGACTCCTGCTCATCAACAGCGACTCCAGCACCGAGAGTTTTTGCTCACGGTCCAGCATTTCCGTCTCCAGTTGCTCCAGCATGGAAAGAAAGTCGGCCAGCGGCACTGATTGCCTGTTGATCGCATCCTCCGGTCCACCCATGGCAGGAACTGCATCGAAGTCGAATTCGCCCTTGTCCAGATCGCTCTGGCTGACCAGCCGCCCGCCGAGGGCATTCAGGCGCAGCATTTGCGCCTGTAGTTGACCGATACGCAACGTCAACGCATCGATATCAGCCTGGGCATCTTGCCTGGCCTCCGCAATCGTGGCCTGTTGCCCGCTGACGGCATCCCGCCAGTCGGCCACATACTTGAATTCATCATTGCCGAGGCGTACACCGGTATAGACTGCAGCAGCAAGTAACGCGATCAGACCAAAAACGGCCGTGAGACCCGCATGCAACAGGTTGATGTCATAATTCCAGACCTGTCCGCGCTTGTTTGTAAATAGTATGATGTTCATATTCCCAACCAATATTTTATGAACAGTCCCTTGCAAATAAAAAAACTGCTCCTCGGGAGTCAGTATTCTCGCCTTGTTTCCCGGGCCAGAAACCTGATGGCACTGGAACCACAGCTACAGGCGTTGTTACCCGAACCCCTGAAAGCGCATTGCCGTGTGCTCGCTATCCGGGAAGGGACCCTGGTGCTTGCAGCCGATTCGCCGGTATGGGCCGCCCGCCTGCGTTTCCATGCACCTCATTTAGTAAAACAATTCAAGCGCAACCAAACTGTGAACCTGCACACAATTCAAATTCGGGTTCGCCCGCCTGAGAGGATTATTCCCGCACAGCGCCATAGATCCATGCCACGACGCAGTAAAAACAGCACAACCGCACTGCAACAGCTCGCACAGACTGTATCGGACCCCGGATTGAAAACTGCACTACTGCGGCTTGCCAATCGGGAGGTATCCGACTGAACCGGCTGGAACAGTGGAAATCAGCTTGTTGCGAGGAACTTGCTAGCTGACAGGTACCGGCTGCAGAAATGAAATCGGGGCCTCATTGACATCATCGAACGTCACTTCTTCCCATGCCGATTCATCCGCCATCAGGGCACGCAGGAGCCTGTTGTTCAAGGCATGTCCTGACTTGTACCCGCTGAATGCACCAATCAGGCTGTGCCCCAGCAGGTAGAGATCACCTATCGCATCAAGGATCTTGTGTTTCACGAACTCGTCTCGATAACGCAGGCCATCCTCATTCAATACCCGGAATTCATCCAGCACCACGGCATTGTCGAGACTGCCGCCCAGGGCCAGCTCGCGTTCCCGCAATTGCTCGATTTCATGCATGAACCCGAAGGTCCTTGCCCGACTGACTTCCTTCACAAAGGACGTCGTGGAAAAGTCGATCTCGGAATGCTGGGTATTTGACTTGAACACAGGGTGGTCGAACTCAATAGTGAAACCGACCTTGAACCCGTCAAACGGTTCAAACCGTGCAACCTTGTCTCCATCCTCTACCTGCACCGGACGCCTGATACGGATAAAGCGCTTCGGTGCATTTTGTTCCTCAATACCGGCCGACTGGATCAAGAACACAAAGGGTCCGGCACTGCCATCCATGATTGGAACTTCAGCCGCACTCATATCAATATAGGCATTATCGATGCCCAGACCTGCCATCGCAGAGAGCAGATGTTCAACGGTTGAGATCCGTACATTACCATTGACCAGTGTGGTTGACAGTCGGGTATCGCCGACATTTTCAGGACGCGCCTGAATCTGTACCACCGTATCCAGATCAACACGGCAAAACACAATACCGGTATTCACCGGTGCCGGTCGAAGTGTCAGGTATATTTTCTCGCCAGTATGCAGACCCACGCCGGTAGCGCGTATCACGTTCTTTAAAGTACGTTGTCGAATCATGGCTTTAATCCTCTAATTTCAGCCGTGTTCCTCGGACAAGTACCAGAAAAGCCGACGCGATCGTATCACAGCTACATGACTGTGCATAGAAGTTAGCCAGATTGGCGCACCAAACCGTCATTGCAATGACGGTATTATACGGATATTCAATCCATACATAAGAAATATATATGGATTTTCCATGCACCACCCGTGCCCTGGCTGTCAGCCAGCCAGGACCCTGCTACATAGACCTGTATGGACGCTAGTCTGCCTGGCGGCGCAAAAAGGCCGGGATATCCAGGTAGTCCATGTCCTCCGCAGAATTACCACCGGTTGCCTGTGCACGCTGTGCCGCTTTGTTTTTGTTGCGCAACACGGTCGGACGATCCAGGTCCACGCCACCGGTGGTCTTGTCGACATCGGGCGTCCTTACGTGTACCAGTGTCGGTTGTTGCTCGGCCGACCTTGCCTTGGCATCAGGGCCCAAACCGGTTGCCACCACTGTAACACGCAGCTCATCGCGCATATCCGGGTCAATCACGGTGCCGACGACCACGGTGGCGTTCTCGGAGGCAAATTCCTTCACGGTATTACCCACCTCTTCAAATTCGCCAATGGCAAGATCCATACCGGCCGTGACGTTGACGAGGATGCCATTGGCGCCCATCAGGTCGATATCCTCCAGCAAGGGACTGGCTATCGCTGCTTCGGCCGCCTCCCGTGCCCGGTCTTCGCCCTTGGCGGTACCTGAACCCATCATGGCCATACCCATTTCCGACATAACGGTACGAACATCCGCGAAGTCGACGTTGATCAGACCCGGCCGGGTAATCAACTCGGCGATGCCCTGCACCGCACCCAGCAGCACATCATTGGCCGAGCGGAATGCATCAAGCAGGCTGATCTGCTTACCCAGTACTGACTGCAGTTTCTCATTTGGAATGGTAATCAGGGAATCCACATACTGGCTGAGTTCCTTGATTCCGTTGTGTGCGACATGCAGACGCCGGCTACCTTCAAAGGTGAAAGGCTTGGTGACTACCGCAACCGTCAGGATACCCATTTCCCTGGCAACGGATGCAACCACCGGTGCCGCACCGGTACCCGTACCGCCACCCATACCGGCAGTAATGAACAGCATGTCAGCACCGTCGATGACCTCTGCAATCCTGTCGCGGTCTTCCTGCGCTGCCTGGCGCCCGACATCCGGATTTGCACCGGCACCCAGCCCCTTGGTGATATCCGCACCGATTTGCAGCGTGGTCCGCGCCGACATGCCCTTCAAGGCCTGTGAATCGGTATTTGCACAGATGAATTCCACACCGTCAATATTTGCCTCTACCATGTGCTGAACGGCATTACCGCCACCACCGCCGACTCCGATCACCTTGATTATCGCACTTTGTCCACATGAATCCAGAAGTTCAAACATGATGTCTCCTCCTTAACAGAAACAACAAAACAGCCCAATTAATAAAAAATAAGTACTTTTGTGCCAACCTCTCTGAACACAATCGCACTGCCATAAACAAAAACAACAATCTAGAAATTTCCCTGAAACCAGCCCCTCATCCGCTCCCATACACTACGCACACCCTTACCCAGACCTATATCCCCCGACCGTTGATCACGGTTGTGATGGCCAAACAACAGCAGACCGACCCCTGTTGCATAAATCGGATTCCGCACGACATCGACAAGACCGGTGACATACTGGGGCACACCCAGTCGCACCGGCATATGAAAAACCTCCTCAGCCAGGTCAACCAGACCCTCGATCTTGGCACTGCCACCGGTTAACACGATGCCCGCGGCAATCAGGTCTTCAAAGCCGCTGCGCCGCAGTTCTGCCTGTATCAACGTCAGTAGTTCCTCGTAGCGCGGTTCAACCACCTCGGCCAGGGTGTGACGCGCGAGGCGTCGCGTGGCGCGGTCGCCGACACTCGGTACTTCGATACTTTCCTCGGCACTGGCCATGTGAGTCAGCGCACAGGCGTACTTGATCTTGATTTCCTCGGCATGCTGTGTCGGCGTGCGCAAGGCAACGGCAATGTCATTCGTCACCTGATCGCCGGCAATCGGTATGACCGCGGTATGGCGGATAGCACCTTCGGTGAATACCGCGATGTCCGTGGTACCGCCACCGATGTCGACGATACAAACACCGAGTTCCTTTTCATCGTCTGTCAGTACCGAGTAACTGGATGCCAGCTGTTCGAGGATGATGTCATCCACTTCCAGTCCGCAGCGGCGTACACACTTGATAATGTTCTGTGCCGCACTGACAGCGCCCGTCACCATATGCACCTTGGCTTCCAGGCGTACCCCGGACATACCCACCGGTTCGCGAATACCGCCCTGGTTATCAATCACGAACTCTTGCGGGAGTATGTGCAGTATCTTCTGGTCGGCAGGAATCGCCACAGCCCGCGCGGCGTCGATGACGCGTTCGATATCACTCGCTGTAACCTCCTTGTCCCGGATGGCAACGATGCCGTGGGAATTCAGGCTGCGAATATGGCTGCCCGCGATGCCGGCATAAACAGAATGTATCTGGCAACCCGCCATTAACTCTGCTTCTTCCACCGCACGCTGGATCGAGTGCACGGTCGACTCGATGTTGACGACAACACCCTTTTTCAGGCCCCGGGAAGGGTGTGAGCCAATCCCTATCACCTCAAGCTCACCTTCAGGCATGACCTCGCCGACGATGGCCACCACCTTGGAGGTACCAATATCCAGACCTACGATCAAATTCTTTTCTGCTTTCCTCGGCATTCCGATCATTCCCTGCTTTTCTAGCCCTGTGTGTCCGTTTCCGGATTCGCTGCCAGCTGTTGCCAGTACACTGAAAATCCATTGCTATAGCGCAAATCAACCCGCTTCAATTCCTCGATACGTGCGGCAAATACCGTCGGGTAGGCGCGCATAAAACGCTGCAGGCGTTCGCGGGTGTTCACGCGCCCCAGTTCCAGCAAGACACCGTCCCCGACTTGCAGGTGCCAGGCACGGCGATTATCGAGTTCCATCCTGGTGACCTCTATCCCCAGGGGTGCGAGGGTCCTTGTGACGCGCTGATAATTCGTCAGCACCTTCAATTCGTGACCCTGCGGGCCTGCCAGCGCCGGCAAGGGCAGCACCAGGCTGGATGCTTCAGGAAAAAACGGCTCACCATTCCTGTTCAGGTAACCCTGTTCACCCCAGCGGGCAATTGCCTGCTGCTCTTCTATGGCTATGCGCAAGGTTACCGGCCAGATGCGTTTCACCGTGGCCTTGTACACCCAGGGCAACTGCTCTGCAGCAGTGCGTATCGCATTGACATCCACGGTAAAGAAACCACCGTCCACATGCGCGGCCACGGCATCCTGCAAGCGCTGTTTGTCCAGGTAGCGGAAATCACCCTTGACCTCGACAACGTGCAGCGGGAAGCGGTAGGGATCCGACAGCCAGTGCTTTGCCAGAGACATCATGGCAACCAGTATGGTAATCAGCACCAGGCCGTTGATAGTCCGCACATTGTCTTTCAACAGGGCGGCTATCACCTGCATGGGTGATATCTTCTCAACTGGCACAGTCAGCCTCCCTTGCCTGCGGTGCCTCTGCATGCAGACTGGCATCCAGTATCCGGCACACGAGCTGACCGAAATCGATGCCTCTTGCGCTGGCAGCCATCGGCACCAGGCTGTGATCGGTCAGCCCGGGAACCGTGTTCACCTCGATCAGCCACGGGTTGCCGGCGGCATCCAGCATAAAATCAACACGGCCCCAGCCGGCTGCGCCAATCGCAGCAAATGCCGACAGACACATTGCCTGCAACCCGGCCTCCTGCGCGGCAGGCAGCCCGCAGGGAATCAGGTAGCGTGTCGTGTCAGCCTCGTATTTCGCGGCATAGTCATAAAAGGCATTGGGTGTATCGAGACAGATGAGTGGCAGCGCTTCATCACCCAGAATTCCGGCGGTGTATTCGAGGCCATCGATCCATTGCTCGGCAAGCACACTGTCATCGTAATCCGCCGCCAGTTGCCAGGCCGCCATCAGACCGTCCGGCCCATCGACCCTGGTGATGCCGATACTGGAACCTTCATGCGCAGGCTTGACCATCAGCGGATAATGCAGCTCGTCCCTGACACGCTCCACATCAGCCGCACTTGAAAGCACTGCAAACTCCGGCGTCGGCAAACCTGCACTGCGCCATACCTGCTTGCTACGCAGCTTGTCCATGCCCAGCGCAGAACCGAGCACACCGCTGCCGGTGTAGGGCAAGCCAATACACTGCAACAGGCCCTGGATAACACCGTCCTCACCGCCCCTGCCATGCAGCGCAATAAATGCCCGCGTAAAACCACCCTGCAGCAGGGTAGCCGTCAACTGTTCATCAGCCGCATCGACTCCGTGGGCATCAATACCCGCAGCCTGCAGTGCCTGCAACACGGCCGTTCCACTGCGCAGTGAAATCTCCCGCTCGGCGGAGCGCCCGCCCATCAGCACGACGACCTTGCCGTAGGCCCGGGCGTTCATGCGGGTATTGTTACTCATGTCGCCATCATCCCGCTGCATGCTCGCCAACAATCCGAACCTCGGTTTCCAGTCGCACGCCGTATAACTGCTCAACACGGCCCTGCACCTGGTTTACCAGGGTCTCGATATCCGCGGCACTGGCACTTCCCGTGTTAATAATATAATTGGCGTGTTTCCCGGAGACCTGCGCGCCGCCCAGGGTCTTGCCCTTGAGACCGGCAGAATCGATCAGTCGCGCGGCGTGGTCCCCGGGCGGGTTGCGGAACACCGAGCCACAGCTGTACTGGTTTGTCGGTTGTGTTGCGGCACGCCTTGCCAGTAAATCGCGTATCGTTGACTGTGCCGTATCGGCATCACCCTGCTGCAGCGATAACCGTGCAGCCACAAACCACTCATCGGCAACACCTGCAACGCTGCGATAGGCCACCCGGTATTCTTCCGGCAGGCGTGTATGCAGGCGGCCCATCCGGTCTATGGTTTCCACTGCAGCAACATGGTCCCAGGTTTCCCCGCCGAAGGCGCCGGCATTCATCGCCAACGCCCCACCGAAAGATCCCGGGATACCCGCCAGAAACTCTGCACCAATGAGTCCACGTTTTGCCGTCACACGCGCCACCTTTGCACAGGTGACGCCGGCACCGGCGCGCAAGGTCACATCGTCCAGCCATTCCAGTTCCGTCAGCACACCCAGGGTCAGGATCACCGTCCCCGGAAAACCGCCGTCACGCACCAGCAGGTTGCTCCCCAGGCCGACCCACAACAAGGGCTCGCGCGAATCCATCTCCTGCAGAAAATCACACAGGTCATCAAGATCCGCGGGCTTGTAGAAACGACGCGCATTACCACCCGCACGCCAGGAGGTATGCCGTGACATGGGCTCGTTAATCTTCAACTCGCCGCGCCAGTGATGTATTTTTTCAGCCGTCATCATTCCGTTTCACCGTGCAGTGGCTGCCAGCCGTGCGGCGGCGGCACCAATATCGCCTGCCCCGAGTGTCAGCAACACATCGCCATCATGCAGTATGTCATCCAGCACTCCCGGCAGCATGTCCAGCTTTTCAACAAATACCGGGTCAACCTGTCCGCGGGCACGAATACCGCGTGCCAGCGAGCGGCCATCGGCACCACTGACAGGCGCCTCACCGGCGGCATACACCTCGCTCAACAGCAGCACATCAACCCCTGACAACACCTGAATGAAGTCATCAAACAGGTCATGGGTACGTGAATAACGGTGCGGCTGGAAGACCACGACCAGTCGTCGCTGCGGCCAACCGGCACGTACCGCCGCCAGCGTCGGTGCAATCTCGCGCGGGTGATGTGCATAGTCGTCAATCAGCAGCACGCTGCCCGCGGCGACCGGTATTTCACCGGCCATCTGGAAACGTCGCCCGATGCCCTGGAACCCCGAGAGTGCCTGCTGGATCGCCTCATCAGACACACCCAGTTCCGTCGCAACGGCAATGGCAGCCAGTGCATTCAGCACGTTATGCCGGCCCGGTAAATTCAGCGATATGGACAACGGCTTGTCGTGCCCGTGGCGTCGCACCTGGAAATGGGTTTGTTGACCTTGCTGGTGCAGTTCGCTGGCACGGACATCGGCCTCTGCATCGATGCCATAGGTAATGACCGGCCGGGTAACCTCGGCAAGAATATTCGCCACCTGCGGGTCATCCAGGCACAGCACGGCCAGGCCATAGAATGGCAGGTGATGCAGGTAGTCAATGAACGTCTGGCGCAGCCGCTCGAAATCACCTTCGTAGGTCGACAGATGGTCTGCATCGATGTTGGTGACCACCGCCATCGACGGCTGCAGATAGAGAAAAGAGGCGTCGCTCTCGTCGGCCTCGGCCACCAGGTAATGCCCGGAACCCAGCTGTGCATTCGTCGCCGCACTGTTCAACTGCCCGCCAATCACGAAGGTCGGGTCCAGACCGCCTTCGGCCAGAATACTCGCGGTGAGGCTGGTGGTGGTGGTCTTGCCATGGGTACCGGCCACACCGATGCCATAGCGGAAACGCATCAACTCGGCCAGCATCTCTGCACGCGGCACGACCGGAATCCGCTGCTCGCGCGCAGCAACGAGTTCCGGGTTGTCTGCCGCAATGGCCGTCGACGCCACCACCACATCGCTGCCGTACACGTTCGCCGCAGCATGTCCGACCAGTATTCTGATACCCAGATCCGACAAACGGCGTGTCACTTCACTGTCACGCAAGTCCGAGCCGCTGACCTCATAACCCAGGTTGTGCAGCACTTCCGCTATGCCACTCATACCGGCCCCGCCGACACCGACAAAGTGCACACGCCTGACACGCCCCATGCCCTGGGGCTGGGCTACCGCCGTGGGATGCAATGCACTCATAGAGCCGCCCCCGTGTCCGTCGGCTGTTCTGCAACGCCGGCTGCACGCAAGCACTGTTCGGCCACACGGCGTGCGGCATCCGGCATCGCCAGTTGATGTGCACGACAGGCCATTTCCAGCAGCATGTTGCGCTGCTGTGAAAAATCCCCGAGCAACCCGGCCAGTTTCTCCGCGCTCATCTCGTCCTGCGGCATCAAAATGGCGGCTCCGGCATCGGCCAGAAAACGGGCATTGCCGGTCTGGTGATCATCGGTGGCATGCGGAAACGGCACCAGCACCGAGGCAACACCCACTACCGCCAGTTCAGCGACGGTCAGGGCACCGGACCGGCAGATCACCACATCGGCCCAGGAGTAGGCAGCGGCCATGTCCTCGATAAAGGCATCGACACGCACATCCGCGTCCAGCGCGGCATAGGCTGCCTGCACGGACGCCTGGTCGGCACTGCCGGTCTGATGATGTAACTGCAGTGGCTGACCGGCGGCCAGCTGCCTGACCGCTGTCGGCATGACCTCGTTGAGGGC
>JBATFE010000321.1:0-4811 GCA_049664445.1 Gammaproteobacteria bacterium | reverse complement strand
GAACCCGAGGTTCTTGTCGAGGAATTCCTCCCAGGGCATGTAATGGGACCCGTCGCATGAGACGGTCAGCCCGATGAGGCCATTGTAGATATTCAGCATCCCTGAACGCAGGTAGATAGTTTCATCCATGAACCTGAGGTCGCGGAAACAGCGCAGGATACGGGCGACGGCATTCGCCGGGATAACTGCATCGACAGGATAATTCCGGCGGGGCGCCGGCCAGGGACTTGGCAAGATACGGGCGTTCGCTCCGGTCACGGCCGTAGTGTGCATCCAGCAACCCGGCGCGGGAAGCATTGGAGGTGACCTGGTGCGCCCGCTCGTCGAGCAGGTACAGGTACTTGCAGTAAGGCAGCTCCGTGAGCCCCTCCATCAGGCGGGCCTCAAGGGCCTGCCGGTCCGGCCAGAGTCTTTTGCAGTCGTCCGCGACCCGGACCAGCGAGGCCGACAGCCAGCCTTTCAGGATGTCGCGTTGGCGGTCAATGGATTCTTGCAGGGGGGCGTTCATTTTGGCCGGAGAGTCTATCCGCCAACCATAGCACAGACCGAACAGGAAGAAGAAGGCCGCCAGCAGTTTCACGGTCGTCCCCGATGGGTGGCGACGCCGACAGCGACATCGACGCTGTTGTTGCTGTCCTACTCTGTCGCTTTCATTGAGGTTTCATCCTGTGGGGGAGGGAACGGTCACCAGGCTTTTCGATTCGTTCAGGATAAAATCCTTGAAGGCCTGGGCGATCACCGACAGGCGCTTGCTGGCATGATGCACGATATACCAGTCGCGCAGCACCGGAAAGCCCTGCACGTCCAGCACCACTAGCCGTTTCAACGCAAGCTCCATGTCCAGTGTATGCATCGACAGGAGCGCCAGTCCGAGGCCGGCCTCGACACCTTGTTTAAGGGCCTCGGTGCTGCTCATCTCGATGGGCGTGGCGGGATCGAGACCTTTCTCCGCGAACACACGCTCCATCAGCGAACGCGTTCCCGACCCCTGCTCGCGCACGAGAAAGGTCTCGCCTTTCAGCCGCTGCAACGGGATGTCCCGCGCCGCGCAGAGCGGGTGTGTGGGTGGCGCGATCACCACCAGTGGATTCGGCATGAAGGTCTGTGCGACGAGATCCATGTCTTCCGGCGGCTGCCCCATGATGACCAGGTCGGTCTCATTGGTGGCCAGCGCGCGGATCAGACCTTCCCGGTTGGTGACATCCAGACTTACGCTGACGCTCGGGTGACGCATGCGGAAGGTTGCCCACAGCCTCGGCACGAAATAGTTGGCGGTGCTGGCGACGGTGATGCCCAGGTGCCCGCGATGCAGCCCCTTCATCTCCTCGAACACCTGCTCCGCCTCGGTGAGCAACTGGGCAATCGAACGGCCGTAGCGCAGCAACTCGTCACCGGCTTTGGTGAGATAGATGCGCTTGCCCACCTGCTCGAACAGGTGCACCCCCACCTCCTGCTCGAGCTGTTTGATCTGCATAGACACCGCGGGCTGGGTCAGGTGCAGCTCGTCCGATGCCCTGGTGAAGCTGAGATGGCGGGCGACCGCATCGAAGATCCTGAGCTGGCGTAGGGTAATATTCATTAAGGGAAGCTTATGATTAGATGTATATTCAAAAGAATAATTTATAATACACCCGGGCCCGACTGTCCAGTCCGGTGACGACCGCGGCCGGCATCGACACCAATCTGCCCGCCGACTGGTTCTACTACAAGCGCGACCTGGAAAGCAGCAGACAAGACAAACAGCACCTGGACCACAACCAGTTCACGGTCATGCCGCAGATCGTGACCGCGCCGTCGCCCATGCTGGCGGCCGCCCAGGTCAACACCATGGCCGAGTTCGACAGCGCCTTGCGCTCCATCGTCAAGACAAATGCCTGCCAGGCGCAGAAAGTGCTACTTGTCTCGGGCGTCAATATTGACATTTTACCCAACCACGACGAGGTGTTCCCACTGACCAAATTCGCGCCCTGGGCCGCCTCTTACAAGGACGAATACGGCGTCGGACAGGTGTGTGAACACACGGAACGGGTCGAACGGCTGCTGGCTCAGCCGCTGGATAACCCCGAGCAGATCGATCTGGAAGAGGTGATCGCCTCCCATCAACGGCAAAATGATTTCGTCGGAAGGAAGACCTGCGGCTCATCGCAAACGGTAGCATATTCGATTGGGGTATCTTGTCTAAATTGAGGGTATTCTCGGGTTGTGTGTTCGATCCAGGCCCCGCGAACGGTTCGCGCCTGACGATTCCGGTTGGAACCAGGGATACAACTGATAGTTGACTGTTATTATTATTTTCTCTCCTGCCGCGCTTTTCCGGTAGAACCGGACGGGCCGCTTTATCCATAATTATTAATTATGGTTATTATCATAAACTCTGAATGTTCTTTATGATGGCGGCGTCGTATATTCTCGTCCACTGGAACAGACTGATCCTCCGGGAATCAGCGTTTCTGGGCCGAGGCGGCAGACTCAGCGACCACGAGTCATACGTCACCACCGAATTCATTTGTAACTGTTGAGGAGTAAACCCGATGGCAGATAAAACCTACCAGGCAGGGGTAAAAGACTACCGGCAAACCTACTGGATGCCGGAATACACCCCTCTGGATACCGACCTTCTGGCATGTTTCAAGATCACGCCACAGCCTGGCGTGGATCGTGAAGAAGCTGCCGCGGCGGTCGCTGCGGAATCGTCTACCGGCACCTGGACCACGGTCTGGACCGACCTGCTGACCGATATGGACTACTACAAGGGCCGTGCCTATCGCATTGAGGACGTGCCGGGTGATGACACCTGCTTCTACGCCTTCATCGCCTACCCGATCGACCTGTTCGAAGAGGGTTCGGTGGTCAACGTGTTCACCTCGCTGGTTGGTAACGTGTTCGGCTTCAAGGCCGTGCGTGCCCTGCGTCTCGAGGACCTGCGCTTCCCGATCGCCTATGTGAAGACCTGCGGCGGTCCGCCCCTGGGTATCCAGGTCGAGCGTGACGTTATGAACAAGTACGGTCGTCCCCTGCTGGGCTGCACCATCAAGCCGAAGCTCGGTCTGTCCGCCAAGAACTATGGCCGTGCCGTGTACGAATGTCTGCGCGGTGGCCTGGACTTCACCAAGGACGACGAGAACGTCAACAGCCAGCCGTTCATGCGCTGGCGTCAGCGCTTCGACTTCGTGATGGAAGCTATCCTGAAATCCGAAGCCGAAACCGGTGAGCGCAAGGGCCACTACCTGAACGTAACCGCGCCGACTCCTGAAGAGATGTACAAGCGCGCCGAATACGCGAAAGAAATCGGCGCTCCGATCATCATGCACGACTACATCACCGGCGGCTTCTGCGCCAACACGGGGCTGGCCAACTGGTGTCGCGACAACGGCATGCTGCTGCACATTCACCGCGCCATGCACGCCGTTATCGACCGTAACCCGCACCATGGTATTCACTTCCGCGTGCTGACCAAGATCCTGCGCCTGTCTGGCGGCGACCACCTGCATACCGGTACCGTCGTGGGCAAGCTGGAAGGCGACCGTGCCTCCACCCTCGGCTGGATCGATCTGCTGCGTGAATCCTTCGTGCCGGAAGATCGCGCCCGCGGTATTTTCTTCGATCAGGACTGGGGCTCCATGCCCGGCGCCTTCGCCGTGGCCTCCGGTGGTATCCACGTCTGGCACATGCCCGCGCTGGTCAGCATCTTCGGCGACGACTCCGTGCTGCAGTTCGGTGGCGGTACCCTGGGCCATCCCTGGGGCAACGCAGCCGGTGCCTGCGCCAACCGTGTCGCGCTGGAAGCCTGCGTGCAGGCACGCAACGAAGGCCGTGAAATCGAGAAGGAAGGTAAGGAGATCCTTACCGCTGCGGCTCAGCATTCACCCGAACTGAAGATCGCCATGGACACGTGGAAAGAGATCAAGTTCGAGTTTGACACCGTTGACAAGCTGGATATCCAGAACAAGTAATCTGCTACAGGAACGCACGCGCGACGTTGTCGCGCGTGCCCGGATTGAAGCCTAATACTGAAAGGAAATTGATATGGCCGTTGAAGCTTATAAAACAGGCAGAAAATATGAAACATTCTCCTACTTGCCCTCGTTGGACGCCGACCAGGTGCGCCGCCAGATTGCCTATGCAATCGGACAGGGCTGGAACCCGTCGGTTGAATACGCCGAGCAGGGGGTCACCCAGCGTGTGAACTACTGGTACATGTGGAAGCTGCCGCTGTTTGGCGAGCAGTCGGTTGACACGGTGCTGGCGGAAATTGAGGCCTGCCACCGCGAGTTCCCGGACCACATGGTGCGCTTTGTTGCCTATGACAACTATGCGCAGAGCCAGGGTACCGCCTTTGTGGTGTATCGCTAGGCAAGGCGAATCGAGGCCGGACGCGTGCGTCCGGCGTCAAGCAGTAATCGGAAAGCAACTCCAGTTAATGTTTGCTGACGTCGCGGTTAAAGCGCCCTGGGCGCGGCGGCCGGGAATACAGCAAACTCGATGAATCATGAGGTAAGTGATGACACAGGCCACCGATAGCTCGGCCAGCGCTACCCTCTCCGGTCGCGAGCTGGCTCTCAAGCGTCGCAAAGCGATGGCGCTGCACGGCAAGTCCGGCAGGGCCAAAGCCGCGTCCGTGAGAAAGCCGTCTGCCCAGCGCGTGAAACCGGCACCCGCCGCGACGAACGCCCCGGTCGCAGCGTCCCCCGCTGCAGCATCTCCAGCTGCAGCTTCAAACAATGTGCGGCCGGTTCCGGCCAGGAGCGCCGTCGAATCCGGTGCTCGCAGCGTCAGCCGTGCGCGGCGCCAGGCCATGAGCACTTCGGGCA
>JBATFE010000320.1:0-1972 GCA_049664445.1 Gammaproteobacteria bacterium | reverse complement strand
CTTACCTGCAACCGCAGGTGGATTCTCGGCATTAGCCGCAAATTCAGTCGCCGCTATTGTACTGGATAAGGATAAAAAGGATGTTCGGGGAACCTACTTGAAAAGATCAGATCTCCAACGGAAGCTGAATAATATTGAACAGCTCTCCGACACTGATTTTGAAGGATTAAAAAGATCGCTTGATAAAGCCAGCAAGATTCTACCGGGGATGGTTTTTCTTGACTACATCATGGGCAGGTCGGGTCACGATCAGGTACTGATCTCTGACGCCGAACTGCCTGTTGGCTTAATCGTTGAATATTTCAAATCGAAAAAGGTGCCTTACAAAGTATCCCATTAATCCGCATCAACAAAAGAGAGGGTGTGAAGATTGTTCTTTCCCCAGTCGAATCGTCACAACTGCGCCTGCTCAACACTGTAGATTGCAATAGCATCCAGAAAGTCGCTGCCGTATTTTTCGAGCTTGTGTTGCCCCACACCCGTGATATTCAAAAGCCCCGCTGCGTCCACCGGCTTGTCCCGCGCCATCTGCACCAGGCTGGCATCACCAAAGACAATATAGGGCGGCACACCCTCAACCCCGGCGATGTGTTTGCGCAACTCCCGTAAATGATCGAACAGCACCTCGTCATAAGGCCCGTGCACGGCATCAGCCCGGGTGCGTTTTTTCCTCGGCTGCTCGCGAATACGGGGTTTTGCCAGCAACAGGGTCTGCTCGCCGCGCAGCAATGGACGGGCACTCTCGGTCAGCTTCAGCACCGAGTAGTTGGCGATATCCTGAATCAGGTAACCGTGATGGATGAGCTGGCGGATGATGGAGGTCCATTCCTGCTCGCTCCTGTCACTGCCCAGGCCATAGGTGGAGAGCTGCTGGTGATGCCGTGAACGAATGCGCTCGTTGTCGGCACCCCTGAGCACATCGACAACATAAGCGACACCGAAAGACTGGCCGAGCCGGTAGACGCACGACAGCGCCTTACGGGCATCGAGCGTGGCATCGAACTGCTCCGGCGGATTCAGGCAGACGTCACAATTGCCGCAATCCTGCGCCAGCCTTTCACTGAAATAATTAAGCAACACCCGGCGCCGGCAGGTGACACTCTCTGCCAGCCCCACCATGGCATTCAGCTTGTGCACCTCGATGCGTTTTTGTTCAGGGTTGTCGTTGTTCTCGATCAGACGCCGGGCAGTCCCCACGTCCTGGGCACCGAACAACAGCAGCGCCTCGGCATCGAGACCATCACGGCCGGCCCGGCCGGTCTCCTGGTAAAAGCCCTCGATATGCCTGGGAAGATCATAATGCACGACGAAGCGTACATTCGGCTTGTCGATGCCCATGCCGAAGGCGACCGTGGCAACCACGACCTGCAGTTCATCACGCAGGAACTCTTCCTGCACCTGCCGGCGATGGGCGGCCGGCAGACCGGCATGATAGGGCTGCGCCAAGATTCCTTTTGCCTGGAGTTTTCCGGCGATTTCCTCCACCCGCTTGCGGCTCAGGGCATAAACGATGCCGGCCTGTCCCTCGCGGCCATCCAGAAAACGCAGCAACTGATCAATTGGCTTGTGCTTCTCCAGCACCGTATAACGGATGTTGGGGCGGTCAAAGCCGGTGATGTGACAACTGGCCTTGCCGAGACCCAGCACGTGCACAATGTCATCCCGCGTCTGGGCATCGGCCGTTGCCGTGAGGGCAACCAGCGGGATGTCCGGGAAGTAGTAACGCAGCGCCCCGAGTTGCTGGTATTCGGGACGGAAATTGTGGCCCCACTGGGACACGCAGTGGGCCTCGTCGACGGCAAACAGGGCGATGTCGATATCCGCCAGCCGCTCCAGAAAGGCGGTGCTCATCAAACGTTCCGGACTGATATAGAGCAGGTCCAGTTCGCGGGCATGTAACCGCGCCAGCACCTCGCGCGCTGCCGCCGTTCCGAGGGCGGAATTGTAGAAGGCCGCGGCCACCCCGTTGGCC
>JBATFE010000319.1:0-3808 GCA_049664445.1 Gammaproteobacteria bacterium | reverse complement strand
ACCTTGCGCCGCAGTGGCTGCAGGGCTGCCGGCTGCGGGCATGCTGGTTCGAGCCCAGCTTCCACAAGTACGCGGGAGAGCTGTGCGCCGGGGTGCAGATTCACGTGGAGGATGGCGCCTACGACCCTGCTGCCTTCCGCCCCTGGCGGCTGATGGCCCTGGCCTTCAAGGCGCTGCGCCGGCTGCGGCCGGATTACGCGCTGTGGCGAGACTTTCCGTACGAGTACGAAGTCGAGCGCCTGGCCATCGACGTGATCAATGGCAGCGAACTGCTGCGCCAGTGGGTGGACGACCCCGAGGCCACGCCGGATGACCTGGAAGCCCTGGCCGGGACGGACGAGACGGCATGGATAGCGGAGCAGGAAGCGGTGATGCTGTATCGCTGAGCGTCCGCGGGCAGTTGAAGTCCGGGCGACTGTCGAAACCGGTACAGTTCGGGATATGCAGAGAAGGCAGAAAATGCACTCAATCCATTTCCCGAGATCAGCTGCTGACTGATAATAATCACGATGCAGCGTACACTCGGAAAATGACTGCCATTGAAGGAGTACATGGTGAAGTTCAGGGATTGTTACAACCTTATCGGGGCATGGCGCGAGGCAGCCCGGGATGAGATCAGGCATGCCTGGCTGCAGGGATAAAAATGGCCGCTAGTCGTACAGGTAAGTGGGCCGGCATGATCTTGCTGCTCGTCATCATCGCAACGGGTGGCTGGTTTGCATGGCAAAACTTGCGAGAGCCGCTGCTTCCCGAAGGCTTCGCTTCCGGAAACGGGCGTATCGAGGCAACGGAGACCGATATTGCAACCAAGCTTCCCGGGCGCCTGCTGGAGGTGCTGGTCGGGGAAGGTGACATGGTTGCTGCCGGTCAGGTCCTTGGCCGCATGGATACGAAATCACTCGAGGCCCAGCTGAAAGAAGCCGAGGCCCGTGTCGAGCAGGCAAGAAGAGAGCATGACCAGGCGGCTGCGCTTGTCCGGCAACGCAAGAGTGAGTGTGCACTGGCACAAAAGGACCTCAAGCGTTCACGTACCATGTATGGCAAGGACAGCGGTATTATCTCGCAGGAAAAACTGGACCGGGATGTGGCGGCGGCAGAGGTGGCAGAGGCCATGTGTGCCGCTGCCGAGGCCCAGCTTGCCAAAGTGGAGGCGATGATCAATGTCGCCATTGCGGAGGTCGAACGGGTCAGGGTCGAGCTGGATGACAGCGTTCTCAGGACACCAGGCAACGGACGTGTGTTGTACAAGCTGGCGGAGCCCGGGGAGGTCTTGTCTGCCGGGGGCAAGGTCCTGACCATCCTCGACCTGAGCGATGTGTACATGACCCTGTTTCTGCCTGCCCGGCAAGCCGGAAGGGCGGCCATCGGTGCAGAAGCCCGCATCATATTCGATGCGGCCCCCGACCTTGTCATTCCCGCCAGCATCTCCTTTGTTGCGCCCCGCGCCCAGTTCACGCCCAAGGAAGTCGAAACCCGCACCGAGCGCGAGAAACTGATGTTTCGCATCAAGGTGAGGATCGCCCCCGAGTTGCTGCAGCAACATATCGAAAAGGTGAAGACCGGTGTACCGGGCGTGGCCTATGTGCGCCTTGATGAAACGGCCGCATGGCCTGAATTCCTGCATGTAAGACTTCCGGATGACTGAACCTTCCGCTGTTCTCGCGCGGGTAACCGGGCTGACTCATCGCTATGGAGAATCAGCCGCCATTGACACAATCGACCTCGAGATTCCCGCCGGCTGCATGGTGGGTTTTATCGGGCCGGACGGGGTTGGAAAATCCAGCCTGCTGGCGCTGATCGCCGGCATACGCAAGATCCAGACCGGCAGCATAGTGCTGCTCGGAGATGATATGCGCAAGGTCCGACATCGAAGAATGCTCTGCCAGCGCATCGCCTACATGCCCCAGGGGCTGGGGCGCAACCTCTACATGACATTGTCGGTGTTCGAGAACATCGATTTTTTTGGCCGGCTGTTTGGTCTGTCACGCGGGGAGCGTGAACGGCATATCAGGGAGTTACTCGAAGCCACGGGGCTGGCGCCCTTTGCCAATCGCCCGGCAGGCAAACTCTCGGGTGGCATGAAGCAGAAGCTGGGCCTGTGCTGTGCGCTGATACATACCCCGGATTTGCTGATCCTTGATGAACCGACGACCGGTGTTGATCCGCTTTCGCGGCAGCAGTTCTGGGCGCTGATCGATCGCCTGCGCGCACGGCGTCAGGGCATGAGTGTGCTCATTGCTACCGCCTATATGGAGGAGGCGGAGCGCTTTGACTGGCTGGTGGCGATGGATGACGGACGCATCATGGCGACAGGCAGGCCACAGGAAATCAAGCTGCACACCGGGACGGAGAGTCTGGATGCAGCCTTTATCCAGCTGTTGCCGGAGCACAAACGCCGCGGTCACCAGTTGCTGGTTGTGCCGCCCCGCAGCAGGCAGCGGCAAGGTTTGCCTGCCATCCAGGCCACAGGTCTGGGCAAGCGCTTCGGTGATTTTACTGCGGTGGATGACGTCAGTTTCGAGATCGAGCGTGGTGAGATATTCGGCTTTCTCGGTTCCAATGGCTGTGGCAAGACCACCACCATGAAGATGCTGACCGGCTTGTTGCCGGCATCCTCGGGTGAAGCGAAGCTGTTCGGCCGGCTCGTGGATCCCCATGATCTGGAGACCCGCAAACGGGTTGGCTATATGTCGCAGTCGTTCTCGCTCTATGGCGAGCTGACCGTAATGCAGAACCTGGAACTGCATGCCCGGCTTTTCCACTTGCCCCGGGAACGTATCGCGACGCGCCTTGCCGGGTTGATCGAGCAATTCGGGCTCGAGGACTATGTTGATGCGTTGTCCGCGGGATTACCGCTGGGCATCCGCCAGCGCCTGTCCCTGGCTGTTGCAGTGGTACACGAACCCGAGATGCTGATTCTCGACGAGCCGACCTCCGGGGTCGACCCGGTGGCACGCGACCAGTTCTGGGGACTGCTGGTCGACCTCTCCCGCAACCAGGGCGTAACCATCTTCATCTCCACTCACTTCATGAGTGAAGCGGACCGCTGTGACCGTATCTCGTTCATGCATGCCGGCAAGGTGCTGGCCAGTGATACGCCACGGGCGTTGATCAACAGCAGGGATGCCGGGACGCTGGAAGAGGCCTTTATCAGTTACCTGCAGGCGGCCACGGCTGGCGAGGCACAGCCTGTCGCCATCCCGGATGAGACGGGCCCGGTATTATCCGCAGTCGAGAAAGCGCCTCGCACCGGTGCCTTCAGCCTGATGCGCCTGCTGGGTTATTCGCGCCGCGAGGGCATGGAACTGCTGCGCGATCCCGTACGCCTTGCCTTTGCGCTGCTGGGTCCGCTGATACTCATGATCGTGTTCGGCTACGGCATCTCTTTCGACGTGCAGAATCTGGCCTATGCTGTGCTGGATTACGACCAGTCCGCGGAGAGCCGTAGTTACCTGGAGAACTTTTCGGGCTCGCGCTATTTCTTGCAACGGCCTGATATTCGCGATCATGCCGACATGGAAAAGCGCATGCGCAGCGGTGAGCTGGCAGTGGCTATCGAGATTCCACCGGATTTCGGCAGGGATCGCAGGCGCGGCCGGCCGCTGGAAGTCGGCGTGTGGCTGGATGGTGCCGTGCCGTTTCGTGCCGAGACCAGCCGCGGTTACGTACAGGGTCTGCACCTTGACTACCTGACCGAGCTGGCACGCCGCGAACAGGGCGCAGAGCTTCAGCTCTTGCCTGTCGATATCGAGACCCGTTTTCGTTACAACCAGGATTTCAAGAGCGCCTTTGCCATGGTGCCGGGTGT
>JBATFE010000318.1:0-13480 GCA_049664445.1 Gammaproteobacteria bacterium | reverse complement strand
CTACCAGGTCGCCGGCCTTCTTTAACAAGCGACGACACTCTTCACTCAAATGCCGCAGATGCAAGGTCTTGCCTGCCCGGATATACCTTTCCGCCAGGGTGTCGATTGCTTCAATCGCCGAGTGATCCGCTACCCGTGAATTCTGAAATTCAATAATCACATCATCCGGGTCTTCTTCCGGATCAAACAGTTCCAGAAAGTTTTTCACTGAACCAAAAAACAGCGGGCCATTGAGTTCATGCACACGCGACCCCTGCGCGTCATCATAGGTTTTACTATTGATATGCTTGGCATGTTCCCAGGCAAACACCAGTGCCGAGACGATCACGCCGACCACCACGGCAATCGCCAGGTCTGTAAACACGGTCACCGCCGAAACCAGTATCAGCACGAAGGCGTCGGTTGCCGGTATCTTGCCCATGATGCGCAGGCTTGACCATTCAAAGGTGGCGAGCACCACCACGAACATCACACCCACCAGTGCCGCCATGGGGATGCGTTCTATCAGCGGCGAGGCAAACAGGATGAATATCAGCAGGAACAGCGCCGCGGCTACGCCGGACAAGCGCTGGCGCCCGCCGGAGTTCACGTTGATCATGCTCTGGCCAATCATGGCACAACCACCCATGCCACCGAAGAAACCGGTCACCGTGTTGGCAATCCCCTGCCCCATACACTCGCGATTACCACGGCCACGGGTATTGGTCACCTCATCAATCAGACTCAACGTCAACAGGGACTCGATCAGTCCTACTGCTGCGAGAATGAAGGAATACGGCAGGATGATCAGCAGCGTTTCGAAGGTCAGTGGCACCGACGGAATATGAAAGGCAGGCAGGCCGCCCTTGATGCTGGCAAGGTCGCCCACGGTCACCGTGTCCAGTTCCAGACCCAGCGCCAGCAGGCTTACTGCAATAATTGCCGCCAGCGCCGCTGGAAAGCTGCCGGTTAATTTCGGCAAATATTTTATTATGAACATGGTGAGCATGATCAGGCCGGCGAATATCATCAGTGCCTCACCCGACAACCATTCCTTCACACCCTCGGCCGAGGTCACCTGAAAGTGCTGTAACTGGGCGAGGAAGATCACAATCGCCAGGCCGTTCACAAAACCCAGCATCACCGGGTACGGCACGATACGGATGAACTTCCCCAGCCGTAATGCACCGGCCCCCATCTGCAACAACCCTGTCAGCACCACCGCCGCAAACAGGTATTCCACACCATGCCCGGCGACAAGGGCGACTATCACCACCGCCATGGCGCCGGTCGCGCCGGAAATCATACCCGGGCGGCCGCCAAAGATGGCCGCCAGCAGGCCCACCATGAAGGCCGCATAGAGTCCGACCAGCGGATCCACCCCGGCCACAAAGGCGAATGCGACGGCTTCCGGCACCAGTGCCAGGGCCACGGTCAATCCCGACAGAATCTCGTTTTTAGCGCATACGCGGCTGGCGCAACCAAGCTTGAACATTGATGACCTGCAGGAAGTAACGGCGAAAAGGACCGCTGAGTATATCAGTATTTTATAATATATTAAAGTGTCAGCACCAACACACCAGGAAACGCCGGCCTCGAAACCGGGATCCAGGCTCACCCCGTGATGGCCTGTTTTACCGCAGAGGATCAGGCTGCAGGCAGTCTATCGCCCGCACTCAATTACACGTCACCTGTTGCGTCCGCCCGAACAGCGCCACGGCATTCTGGCAAGCGATCTGGCGCGCCACAACCTGCGGCAATTGCGCCAGCCAGCCGCGGTGAAACGTCCAGAAGCGTCCCAGTTCCTGCCAGCCGCTGTCGGCCTCGTCCCAGCGATCCAGCTGATCAACCGGCCACACCGGGTCCGAACCCACCATGAACCGTGCCGGGTACTTCAGCAACAGCGCCTTCCACCCCGGCAGCAGTGTGCCGTCCATAGCAGTCAACGGATTATCGACGAAGCGCCAGGGATCGCGCGCACCCAGCCCGCCCCAGACATTGCTGCAGCGTTCCAGCACCCTGTCGACCGCCTCCGGTGGCAGCAAGGCACCGCTGTGTGCCCAAATGATGCGCGTATCCGGAAACTGCCGACACAGCTTGAGCATGAAATCCGGCCGTGAAAACTCGGTATGAATCATGATGGGGACATCAAACCCGGCAGCCAGCTGCAACAGCTGCTGCAGCACCACGGCCTTCTCCAGGGCCGGCGCAAAACCGCCAATAACATGCAGCTCACCAATACCGTGGTACTGGCCGGAAGCCAGCGCCTCTCGTGCGCGCGTCACCGTGGTATCGTCATAGGCCCAGCGATGCCAGTCACCCCCCTCACGGTAGGGACTGAAGATCGGAACAATTCTCCCCGGTGCCCGCGACTGCAGTGCCAGTGCCAGTTCCGCCGGTGTACCAATCACCACCCCCATGACGATATTTTCCTGCTCGAGGATGGCAATCGCATCGGCCGCTGAGGTCACATCCTGCTGTGTCCACTTGTAATGCAGGTGCATGTCGGCCACGGGCGGCTGTGCCGGCAGACCCACCGGTACGCACAGCAAGCAGCCGATCAGTGTCAGTCGACTCAGCAATGATGACTCACCACGGCTATTCCTGCTCATCGACCCCCAGTAACAACTCGTCAGCTTCCAGCGTCAGCGCCTGGATTTCCGGCACCGCGGAACCAATCAGTCCACGCACGTCACCGTACATGCCGGCGGTATTCTCGATAATGCGTTCGATCTGCTTTTCGCGCTCCTTCCAGAGTCGCGCATAGGCGCGCTTCTCCTTGTTGAGCTGCGCCTGCATGCCGACGAAGGTCTCGACAATCGCCTCGACCTTGTGACGAAAGGCATCGCCGGACAGGTACTCGTACACCATCTCCATCTTTTCCGACTTGCCCTCCGAGGCGCTGCGCGCAAAGGTCACCTGCAGCAGTTGCTGGCGCAGCGTCATCGCCAGCGGGATATAGGCAGCCACCGACGTCACCCAGACGCCGTCAAGCTGGCCGAAGGTCTTGATACCCTCCGGCAACTCGGTGGAAACCAGCACCGCCAGGTTGGCGCCAATCGAGCGCTGGTCATCTTTCAGTTTGTCGATCCAGGCGCTGTTCCAGGCCTTGGTATTCTTGGTTTCCCAGATAATCGAGCCGCAACTCACCATGCGCTCGTTATGCACTGCCTGGATGACATCCGCACCGCGGATGCCCTTCGGAACCGGTGAGATTTCGTCATGCGGAAAATGCATGTTCAGGTTGGCCTCCAGGTCCAGCTCCAGTGCCTCGCCCTGGGTTTCCATCGACCCCTGTTCGCTTTTACGTTTCGCCTCGGCCAGTGACTTGCGCAAGCCCTCGATTTGCTTGTCGCGTTCCTTCAGCTTGAGATCCGCTTCACTGGCATATTTCTCGATCAGCTGTTTCTCGAGCTGTTGCCGCTCCTCGGTCAGCTTGCGCTGGTAGTCGAGCGCCATGTCCTTGCGCTGATCCTCCAGTACCGACTTTTCCTTGAGTAGCGCCAGTTCCCGGGCACGCGCTTCATCCATGGCGGCGTCCCTGGACTGCAGCGCCTGTTGCAGCGCTTGCAGCTGCTGCGATGCGGCCTGGCTGGCCTCTTCGCGTATCTGTTTGCCGAGTGCCTGCTCGCGCACGGCAAGACGTTTCTCCACGTCCTGCTCGAGCTGCTTCTCACGTGTCGCCAGTTCGCGCTGCCGGGCCAGCAACGCCAGCTCTTTAGCTTCCGCCGCCTGCACCGCCCTGTCCTTTTCGGACAACTGTGACTGCATATCGCTGAGCTGCAGGCGCACGGCGTCGCGCTCCTTTGCCTGGGCGCTGGCAACCGCCTGTTTCAGCCTGGCCTCGGCCTCCTCACGCAGGCGCGCCTCAACGGCCGCCGTGACCTGCCTGGCCAGTACCTCACCGACCTCGATCTCGGTGCCGCATTGCGGGCACTTGATATGATCAGATTCCAGGGCGCGTCCCCATGCCGATGCCGTTCATCATCCTCCGGCATTACGCCGGTTGCAGGCTGTAGCCACGCAGGTGCCGGGAAAAGTCCTGCAGCGCGGTAATACCGGTCTGCTCCGCCTGCTGGCACCATTCCTGCAGCGCCTTGCGCAGCGCTTCCTGGCTGGCGGCCTTGCGGGTCCAGACCGACTGCAGCTGCTGGCGATATTGATAAACGGTCTTCAGGTCATTGAAGCGTGCAAGCACCTGGTCGAGCCTTTCTCGGGCCTGACCGTTGATCAGCGAGGTATCCCGGACCAGCAGACCACGGGCACGCCGCAGTGCCCGTTTGCAGGAGTCATCACACTGTTCACGTTGCTGGCGCAGCACCGGACGGATGACATCGCGCGCATAACTGGCCATGACATACATGCGCCCCCGGATAACGGCGCGCACGGTATCCAGGTCGACATGCTCCTTGCACTCCAGCACCAGCGCCTTGCGTGGCGCCAGCCGCTTGACCTTCGCCAGCCCCAGCAGGGACAGCAAACGGATAAAGCTCCAGCCGAGATCAAACTCCCACCACTTGCTGGAAAAACGCGCTGAAGTCGGAAACGCATGGTGATTGGAATGCAGTTCCTCACCGCCGATGATCAGGCCCCAGGGCAGGATATTGCGCGCAGCATCCGCGCTCTCGTAATTGCGGTAGCCCCAGTAGTGGCCGACACCGTTGATCACGCCGGCCGCCCAGAAAGGGATCCACACCATCTGCACCGCCCACAGCACCAGCCCGGCGATTCCGAACAGCATAATATCCAGCAACAGCATGAGGGTGATACCGAGCCACGGAGAGCGGCTGTAGACGCGGCGCTCCAGCCAGTCATCCGGTGTCAGGTGTCCATAGCGCTCGAGGGTGCCGCGGTTGTGGGCTTCCTGCTGGTAAAGCTCGGCGCCCTGCCACATCACCTTGCCCAGCCCCAGTACCTGGGGGCTGTGCGGATCTTCCACTGTTTCACATTTCGCGTGGTGCTTGCGGTGTATGGCCACCCACTCCCGGGTCACCATGCCGGTCGTCATCCACAACCAGAAACGGAAAAAATGGGCGATCACGGGGTGCAGGTCCAGTGCCCGGTGCGCCTGGTGCCGGTGCAGGTAGACGGTGACGCCGATAATCGTCACCTGGGTCAGGACCAGGCCGGTCAGCAACAGCGCGCCGGTCGAAAGCTGCAGGTAGCCGCCGCTGCCAAGGAAATTCAGGATTGTTTCAATCATGGGAGGTCTCATCTGAAATGTTATTGTGTGGCCGGCATTCTACCACGAATACCGCGCAGGCCCTTCAACCACATCACGTCTGCACCCTGCAGCGTGATTGCATGGGGACGACATTGCGGTCATTCAAGGTGTCATCTGCCGTTAATTCAGACAGCCCTGACGACCCATGAGTCGTTTGATGACACGCAGCATTTGCTCCGGTCTGAACGGTTTAAACAGGCAACCTGTCACGGCTGTGGATCGCAAACTATCGACCATTCCGGACTCATCGTCCGCGTATCCGGTAACGATCAGGGTTTTCACCGTATGGCCGCGTTGCCTTAATCCCAGGTAAACCTCCAGGCCATAGGTAACCGGCAGGCGTAAATCAAGCACCAGCACCTCAACCGGACTGGATATCACACCGGCAACGGCTTCGCGGGCATTATGGGCAAGCAGGATTTTTATTCCCTGAGCAATTAACTGCCCGGACAAACGGTTCGCCGCATCAGGGGCATCATCAACGACGAGAATGATATTTTCTTTCTGAATACGGTCCAGTATTTTAATGACAGGCCCGATTTCGAGTGGCTTGCGTAATATTTCCACAGGGCCGTCATCTATTGCTTCTGCGAGCAGCTGTTCTACATGATAACCCGTCATTACAATGACCCTGACCTGCGGGTCTTTTTCGTGAAGCTGCCGGAGCACTGCAACACCATTCATATCGGGTAATTTGAAATCGACAAGCACCACATCGAAATGCCCTGCATTAAATGCACCGATGCCATCACGTCCATTGTAGGCAAGTGTCACCTGGTAACCCTGGTCTTCCAGAATCATGCCCAATCCGTCCGCCATGTCGCGATTATCATCAATAATCAAAATGTTTGATTGACTCAAGCAGCCACCTCTTCGCCATCCAGGTCCGCGGCGTTGCCGGGCAACCACAAGGTGATGCTGGTCCCGTGACCTGCTGCTGTTTCTATTTCAACGCCACCTCTGTGCTGCTGCATAATCTGTTTTACCGCCGGCATGCCCAGGCCCACCCCGAAACTCTTGGTGGAAAAAAGCGGTTCAAAGATCTTTTCCCGTACCTCCTGCGGCATACCCGGGCCGCTATCGGTTATTATTATTTCCACACGCCCGTCATGACTGCCGGTTGTGATGTCCAGCCGGGAGCCTTTCCTGGCCTTTAGCAGTTGATCATTCTCCAGCATGGCATGACAGGCATTATCCACAACATTGATTACGGCCCGGCGCAGTCGGTCCCTGTCAACAGGCAACTCGACATCTTTCAGGGAAAGGTTTTTCTCTACATGGATATCCGCTGGAATAACCTGCTCGTCGATAACCAGCTCAAGCCATTCATCAATGCGTGTAGCACTCAGGTTCAGTTCGGTAATACGCGTAAAGTCCAGTAACTCATCAATAATGCGGTCGCAACGATCGATATTGCGGTCGATCCGTTCTATGGCCTGTTGAAGACGTGCGTCGTTCCTGTCGCTGTGCTTTTCGATGATATACAGTGACGGCCGCATGGCGCCCAGCGGGTTGCGCAACTCGTGAGAGACCGTGGCCGTTAACTGGCCGAGTGTCGCCAGGCGCTCTTTCCTTACCAGTTCGTCCTGGGCGTTACGCAGCGACCGGGTGCGCTCCATAACCAGTTCTTCAAGGTGTTCGCGGTAGTTGGCAAGTTCCGTCTCGGACAGCTTCTGTTCGGTGATATCTTCATAAACGCCTATGACACCGGTTACATTTGCGTCCAGATCTCTTAGAGGTACTTTGCTGGTTTTCAGCCAGAGCTGGGTTCCATCCGGCCGGGTTTGGGTTTCTTCAAAGTTCAATTTGGGTACACCGCTGTGTATAACCTGGCGGTCATCGGCCTGGTAGCGCTCAGCCTCACGGTGCCAGCTGAGTTCGAAGTCATTCTTACCGACGATTTGCCGGGCGGATTCCAGTCCTGCGTCTCTGGCAAAATGCTGGTTACAGCCGAGATAAACGGAGTCACGGTCCTTCCAGAAAACGCGCTCGGGAATTGAATCGAGGACAATTTGCAGCATCGCTTTCGATTCCCGCAATGCCTCTTCTGCCAGGGTGCGATCTCTGGAATTCCGATAACCGACAATTAAGGTGGCGCAGGTGTTCAAAAATGGCGTTAACCAGTCAACTAGCTCTTGGGTATAACCGTTGGGATGATTTGCCACGCCAATCATGCCGACCATTTTTCCGCTAAAGAAAAAAGGCAATCCCATAAATGAGCGCATGGCTGGATGCCCTGGTGGCAGTCCTCCCGCACGTGGGTCGCTTGCTGAGTCATTCGCAATAACCGGCTTTTCTGTTACCAATACCCGGCCGAATAATGTATTGAGGTTATGAAACTCCATCCCCTGGACGGCGGTATATTTATCGTATAAAGCACGCGTTTCTTCGTTCCATGCAATATTGGTTATGGAATGCGTCTTCAGGAATGGCGATCCGTCATTCTTGCTAAAGACCTCGCCGATAAATCCATATTCACTCTCGGTTATAGAAAGCAGGATGTCTAGAAGGTCGCTAAAGGATTCGCGTGGTGAAGTTTCGGCAATAAAGCGCGCTTGCGCTTGTCGAATTGCTTCAAGCAATGCAGATGAGTCACGAACTGACAGATCAAGGTGGGATGCCACAAATATTTCTGCCAAAGTAATCTCCAGAGTCCATAAAGTCTGATGGATCGATAGTTTTGCTCAAGTTAGGTGGTTGTCAAGGGTGTTCGCCGTGATACTAACCGATGAGTTCCTTCCAGAATCATCTTCTCTACACCGTTAGCGGACGGTCGCTAATCCTGGATTCAAACGTATTCTATGGATCGACTCCTGCCGATTATCGAAATCCTATATATTGATTTTATGTAGTACCGGGTTCTGCCTATTGTGTTGAAAAGTCGAACACTTGATGGGGCTGGATTTCAGCCAATACATTTTTCCAGTAATGTGATTCTAATTTGGCACATTAAGCCATGTAAGGGCCTGTACCCAAAGTTCGTGTGTTTCCAATGCCCCCTCATGCCGAATAAATTAGAATCCGCCACGGATAGGGCCGCTGCAGAATACAGCGACTGTACAGGCGAGTACACACAGGAAATCATTCACTGCTGGAGGGTGAGTGTCTCCGCCGGCTGTTACTCCGGCTCGATCAGGGGGGTGTCCCTTGACTGCGCAAGTCGCCGGGTCTCCCGGTGCATTGTTTCGACGTAGCCATCGACATAGGCATCCTTGTCGATATCGCCCCATGCAAGTCCGCAGTGATCAAGCGCCTCCCTGTAATCCTTGAGATATTCCATCCGGTCCCAGTCGGGATCGCCCGCATCGACAGCTTTTTGAAAGCGGTCGACGAACACGGCGGCAGAAGACAGCGCCAGCCGTCTCAGCACCTCTGCGAAATCCTTACCGGAAACGATCACGCGGGCCTGATGCTCGTCCGCCTGCTCGGCGGAGGTCCATTCGCCCAGCTGGACATGCAGCGTGCCGAGCGCTGTAATCTCCTCGACAAGGACTGCCTCGGGAATCGTCAACCCCTTGCCGTTGTCCGAGACCTGCACCGGTATGCCGTGCCTGAACTCCACGTCGAAACCGCTGGGCAGGCGCTCCCAGCCATGAATTACTGTCATTTTGGCCACTGTGCCCTCCTTTTGTTGCAAGCAACGCTTGTTCGAATCCCCCTGTTCCAAGTGTAACAAAGACGGCGAGCGCGTGCGGGCACAGCCGGGACGAGGTGACCATTGCATGGTCAGTCCCGGGCGAACTGCGATTAGAGGTCGCAATGATGTTATCGACATTCGCTCTACAGGCGAGTGCTTCGACAAATGCAAGTCCAATGCCACCTGAACCACCGGTGATCACGGTGTTCATTAGATTATCCGTAAAGGTTTCTGCAGAAGATTTTCTACTCTTTGCGATTGACGATTAAAGGCCCTGCGAACATTCGTGTCGAAATATTCAAATTTTATACATTGTTTATTCAATTTTTGTACTTTTTGCCAGTCACATTATGGCCAGCCATCCTATGTCACTGCATGGCATTTTTTTCGCGACCCTGACCTGAAAACCCGGGCGCTGACCGCAGCTTGCAGGATATAAAGGGTTACCCCACTATCGATATCAGTTATAAACGGACCATGAACCTTCGAGACCTGAAATACATCATCGCCGTGGCAGAGACCCGCCACTTCGGCAAGGCGGCGGAGCGTTGCTTTGTCAGCCAGCCGACCCTGAGTGGACAGATCAAAAAACTGGAGGATGAACTGGGGGTCACGCTATTCGAGCGCAGCAATCGCTCCGTGGAGATCACGGCTGTGGGTGATGCCATCGTCGACCATGCGCGACTGCTCATGGAACAGGCCGATGTCATCCAGCAGTTGGCGCGTGCGCACCAGGACCCTCTGGCCGGTCCGCTGCGTATCGGCGCGATCCCGACACTCAGCCCCTACCTGATGCCGCTGATCCTGATGCCGCTGAAGAAACAACACCCGCAGATAAAACCGGTGCTCTCGGAAGAAACCACTGACATCTTGCTGAAGCGCCTGGGCAATCATGAAATCGATGCCGCACTGCTGGCCACCCCGGTGGAAGAACCGCAATTCGAAAGCATGGAGCTGTTCGATGAACCGTTCTGGATCGCCTATCCGCGCGACCATCGCTTCTATAACAGGGACAGGATCAGGCTGCGCGACCTGGACAATGAAAACCTGCTGCTACTGGCCGAGGGTCACTGCCTTGCCAGGCAGGCAATGGATGTCTGCCACATCAGGGAACGACAGGCACAGGGAGACATGGCCGACCTGCGCGCTTCCAGCCTGGAAACCCTGATACAACTGGTCGGTGCCGGCTTTGGCATCACCCTGGTCCCGGCACTGGCGTTGCGCGGCTCCTGGACCACCGACAGTGGCGTCGTCGCCCAACGACTGGCCATCGCGGACGCCTCGCGCCGTGTGTCGCTGGTATTCCGCCACAGCTTTCCGCGCCGCGCCGCGCTGCAGGCCCTGGCCGATATCATTCTCGACAATCTCCCCAATACGGTACACACCGTCGGCAGGCACAGGCGCAAGAAGAAAGGACCCGCCCGAAAAACATAGCGGGCATCGCCCTGCCGGCATGTCTGTCGCCTGCATGATCGTTAGTTCCTATCGTTTTTATATATATTAACGATTATATCTATCGAATATCTTGATCGATAATCTTTCCCGTAGTCACTTTACAACCTCAGCAAAAGGAGAAAGATCATGTTCGATAATCGCGAAGGCCACAAGGTCCCGGATGTTACCTTTCGTACCCGTCGTGACCATGAATGGGTCGATGTCAGCAGTGACGACGTCTTCAAGGACAGGACGGTGGTTGTATTCGCCTTGCCCGGCGCCTTTACCCCGACCTGCTCATCCACTCACGTGCCGCGCTACAACCAGTTGACGCCGGCCCTCAAACAGCAGGGCGTCGATGAGGTGATCTGCATCTCGGTCAACGACGCCTTCGTCATGAACGAATGGCGCAATGAGCAGAAGGCCTTCAACCTGACGTTCCTGCCCGATGGCAATGGCGATTTCAGCCGTGGCATGGGCATGCTGGTGCCTAAGAACGACCTTGGTTTCGGCGAACGCTCCTGGCGCTATTCCATGCTGGTGAAGGACGGCGTCATCGAAAAGATGTTCATCGAGCCGGATATGCCCGGCGACCCCTTCGAGGTCTCCGATGCAGACACCCTGCTGACCTGGATCGCGCCCCAGGCCGCCAGTCCGCTGGATGTCACCGTATTCAGTCGCGCGGGCTGCCCCTATTGCGTGCGCGCCAAGGGCCTGTTGCATGACAGCGGCATTCAGTTCGAGGAACTGGTGCTGAATCGCGATTTCAGCGAATCCACTCTGCGCGCGGTATCGGGTAAATCAAGCGTTCCGCAGGTATTCATCAATGGTGAATACATCGGCGGATCCGAAGACCTGGAATCGTATCTCGCTGGTCAGGCGAAAAACGCCGCCTGACTCACGGGTCGTCATTGCTCGGGCACCGGGGTGCCCGGCAATGACGACCATCATCAAAGCGCGAGCTGGTTTTCCATCACCTGCACACACCAGGAGAATAACGTGAACAAGAAACATTTTGACCTCATCGCCATAGGTGGCGGCAGCGGTGGCCTGGCGGTCGCCGAGAAAGCGGCCATGTACGGCCGCCGCGTCGCCATTATTGATCCACAGCGCCTCGGTGGCACCTGCGTCAACAGCGGCTGCGTACCCAAGAAGATCATGTGGCACGCGGCCAGCCTGGCCCATAGTGTCGACGATGCCCCGGGCTTCGGTATCTCCGCGCAGCGTGGCAGGACCGACTGGCAAGCACTGGTAACCGGCCGTGAACAGTACATCACCAGCATCAACAGTTACTGGGACAAACATGTCGATGACCATGGCATTACCCGTATCCACGGGAAAGCACGTCTTGTTGATGCCCGCACTGTGGAGGTAGACGGCAGGCACTACAGCGCTGATCACATTGTGCTGGCCACCGGCAGCCAACCCATTGTACCTGCACTTCCCGGCGCGGAACTGGGCATTACCTCGGACGGCTTTTTTGAATTGCAGCAACAACCGCGACGCGTGGCCGTCATCGGCGGCGGGTACATCGGTGTGGAACTGGGCGGCGTGTTGCATGCGCTGGGTTCAAGCGTCACCCTGATTGCACTGGAAGAGCGACTGCTGGAGCGCTTCGACCCCATGATCAGCAGCGTACTGGAAAGCAAAATGCTGAGTCAGGGCATTCGCGTGCTGACCGGCTTTGAGGTGGCGGCCCTGTCAGGGAGTGCCGGGGACATCACCGTAACATCTGCCAGTGAAATTGCACTGGGCAGCTTCGATACTGTTATCTGGGCAGTCGGTCGACGTCCCAATACACAAGGTCTCTGGCTTGAGGCAGCCGGGGTAGAAGTATTGCCGAATGGCAGCGTTGTGGTGGATGCGTATGAGAATACCCGCGTGCCGGGACTTTATGCCATTGGTGACGTGACCGGCAAAATGCCGCTGACGCCTGTCGCAATCGCTGCCGGTCGCAGGCTTGCCGAACGGCTGTTCAACAACAAGACTGACAGCCGGGTCGATTACGACAACGTTCCCAGCGTGGTGTTCTCGCATCCACCGATCGGCACTGTCGGTATAAGCGAAGACGAGGCACGCCGGCGTTATGGACGGGAGGTTACCGTTTACACAAGCGAGTTCACGCCCATGCGACACGCCCTGTCAACACACCCCGCAAGCACGGCGATGAAGCTGGTCTGTGCCGGCAAAGAGGAACAGGTGGTCGGCATCCACATCATCGGTGACAATGCCGACGAGATGCTGCAGGGATTTGCCGTGGCGGTAAAAATGGGCGCGACCAAGGCCGATTTCGACAGCACCATCGCCATCCATCCCAGCAGCGCCGAGGAACTGGTGACGATGAAGGCCGCTGATGGGACACAGGCTGCGCAGCACAACCACGATAGCGGGCTTGAATGGCAGCAAGCCAGTTAGCGCGGTCAGCCGGGTGAGCTGAGGGCGAAAACCGCAGCGAACAGCAGCAGCGCGCTAGGCGGCTTCGACACTCGCCTCCATCTCGACCGGACAGTTCAGGGAGCGCGCGACCAGACACAGCGTGTGGGCCTTCTGCAGCAACCGTTGCGCCTGTACCTCGTTGCCGGCCGCGACGCTCACGCGGGGGCGGATGAGGATGCGCCTGAAGCGGTAGCCTGCCGCGCCCTCCTGCATGAGTTCGCCCTCGGCGGTGGAACGGTAGTCCTTGACCTCGATGCTGGACAAGCCGGCGAGCAGCAACACGTAGTTGGCCAGGCAGGTCTCGGCGGCGACCACCAGCAGGTGTTCCGGGCTGTATCGACCGGGGCTGTGGGGCGAACCCACGGGTAGCGGCGGCTGACCCTCGATGCTGGCCTCGCCGGCCATCTCCTCCCCGGTCCACTGATAGGCGCTGTGGTAATGAAGCGGGATGTCACTCATGGTGTATTCCTCGGCTATGAAGGTCTGTCTGTCAGAGGCTAATGCTCGCTTGATTCCAGCTCCCTGTCGAGCTGGCGACGCACATGTTTTGGCGAGCCGGTATGTCTTGCCAGCAGGTCGTAGGCAACCGGCACTACGAACAGGGTGAAAACGGTGGCCGAGAGGATGCCGCACAGCACCACGGTACCGATGACCGTGCGGGTTTCCGTACCGGCCCCGGATGACAACAGCAACGGCATGGAGCCCGCGGCCGTGGTAATGCCGGTCATGATAATCGGGCGCAGGCGAATATCGGAGGCCTCGATGAGCGC
>JBATFE010000317.1:0-22864 GCA_049664445.1 Gammaproteobacteria bacterium | reverse complement strand
CCGGCATTCAGGGCACGCGCCCGCTGCTGCCCTCTACTGGAATCATATACCATGCGGTTATAGGTACCACCGATACGGGCCTGGTCATCGCTGGTCAGGGGTGCAATTGCTGCTGGATTACCCCCCGTCTCGTAATAGCCTCGCGCATTGCGGTACTTTTCAGCTTCGTCGTGATATTCAGGCGGCAACAGCCCCTTGTCGACCAGGTACTCGAACTGTTCCATGTCATGCTGCAACTTGTGTGCAGCAGTATTCTTGAACGTTTCGCCGGGCGCGTCCCGTGTCGGGTAGACATCGGTGTCTGTCGCCGGCATGCAGCGCATCATGCGACATGCCTTGCCAAAGAACATCATACCTTCTGTCAGACGACCAATGTCCTGCAAACACAATCCAAGGAGCCAGTTCAACCGAATGTCATCGGGGCTGGCTTTGAGACCGTCGCGCAGTATTCGCAACGCAGAATCGTAATTCTTGTTGTGCTTGTGCACCTCGACCAGCGCCAAAACAGCATCAACCCGCTTCGGGTCAAGATCTATTACACGTGCAAGACTCTCTTTTCCTCGCTGCATCCGGCCCTGCTTCAGCGCGGCAACACCCATATTGAACCACGCTGCAGTATTATCCGGCTCAAGACGAACCAGTCGCTCCAGTGATTTCACCGCACTTTTATAATCACCTACCCTGAGTTGCAACTGCGCCTGCAGTTGCCAGACTTCGGGGTCAGCTGGATGCCTGCGACACTCCTGCCCACACAGAACAAGCGCCTGCGATACATCGCTTTGCTGAATCAATTGTTCTATCTGATGCTGCAGATTGGACATGCGGGAACCTCCTGCAAGAATCACGATGGCAATTCAGGCACAGTAATTTTACCCATCATGCTTTGTAGGCAGCGATTTTAGCAAGTTAATGTTACAGGGATGTTATGTATTAGAAATAATGTGGTCTGCGACTGGCCATCATCACCCGGCAGACCATCAAGGGGAAAGGCATGAATGCTACGTTGCTGTTCAGGGAATTAACAGTTTCTTATGTGCTGAATAAGTATTTTCCACAATACCGACCGTGCCAGGCGTTAACTAGACTCCAATCTAACAGTCAAAGTAATAAAGGTCTTTTGACCAGGGAAATCATGATGTTTCGCAGTTATTGCTCTGAATTAATTAGTGGTATGAGACTCAATGAGTCTATCTTGCTGTCTAACGTACTGGAGGAAGGATGCCATGACACAAGCATTACATAGTACAGAAACCCAACCCGACCACACTGTTGAAATTGTTGTGCATGTAACTGAAACCCTGGGAGAGAAACAGAGAGAAGAGCTGATTGCCTCACTGGAAGATAATGGTGGAATCACTGCCGCGGAGTTCTGTCCGTTGCGCTTCCATCTCTTGCTTGTCAGGTATGACAGGGATGTGTATTCCTCACAAGACATCCTGAATCGCGTCGCATCACAAAATGTTAATGCAAGACTGATTGGCCCGGTATAAGGACGGCCGAAGGAAAAACCGAATAACCTGGTGGTCTTATCGAAAGGCGCGGATGGATCGCACCCGACTGCTGATTCCAGGGAGAGAATTGCCGGGACTTCCGATCCAGAGCCGTCATTTTCAAAACTGGATGATGTCAAGCCTTCGCTGAAGGTAGTACAGTTTCCATATGACCGGATGCTGTGATATCGATTGTTCACTGGAACAGATGCTCGAGCGGCAGCGCGGGACATTAGGTATTGTTCTGGCTATCAACGCGCTGATGTTTTTAATGATCGCTGGAGCGTCATACTATTCCGGATCATCTGCCCTGCTTGCCGATAGTTTAGATAACCTTGGAGACGCATTGACATATGGTCTCAGCCTGTATGCGGTTTTCAAGGGAACTGCTGTTAAGGCCAGGGTTGCACTGTTCAAGGGAGTGCTTATCTTTCTGGCGGCGTTAGTGGTTATTTTTCAAGTCGCCTACAGACTCTTCCATCCCGGCATTCCTGTCTTCGAGGTGATGGGAATATTCAGTCTTGCAGGTCTTGCGGCCAATTCAATTTGTTTATTTCTTCTCTGGCGTCACCGCCATGAGGATGTAAACATGAGTTCAGTCTGGGAATGCTCGCGAAACGACATAGCATCGAATATTTCTGTTTTCGTGGCTGCGGGTGCAGTCTGGCTCACGGGTTCCGGCTGGCCTGATATTGTCGTTGCGCTAGGTCTCTCGCTACTCCTGATACGCTCCGCAATTCGTGTGATTTCTTCAGCTCTGGCAGAGCTTCGAGTGGCAACCTGATGCGATATTAACAGAATGTCCGTTTGTGGACGGACTAGCCCGTGGCCAGCAGAGCCATGTGCTGGTACTGTAAATGAACTGAACAGCAGATATGCACCGGAAAGCAGATCAGGGGCTGATTCTGAAATATGAGTCAGCAATAGATCGGGAGACACCTTATTTCTTTCACCCACGTGATTTTCACGTACACTGCACAACAACAGATTGCCCAATCACATCATCAAGGAGGTGAACCCATGTCTATTCATACAACCCGGCGCCAGAGGTTTGGCGTAAAGGCGATAATCCCCACACTGGCGCTACTGATACTGCTGGGTGCCGGTTGCTCGAAACAGGAAGCCACGGCCCCGGCGGAAGATGCACCCGCCCCACAAATCGCGGAGCCAGTGACGACGCCGCCTGTCGAGGCACCTGAGCCAATCGTCGAGCCAGATGAACCGCAAGCTGCAACTGAATCTCCGGCCGCCGACAAGCCGGCTGACACCCAGGCTACCTCGGTTGATGGGCAGAAGATCTATAAGGCATCCTGCCAGGCCTGCCACGTTGCCGGGATAGCGGGTGCTCCAAAACAGGGTGATAAAGTGGCTTGGGCACCGCGGATTGCCAAGGGTAATGACGCCCTGCTTTCATCAGTCAAGAACGGTCTGAATGCCATGCCACCGAAGGGTGCCTGCATGAGTTGCAGCGATGAGGAGCTACGCGCTGCCATAGCATACCTGGTCGAGCAGGGTTCCTGATGGTTGCCACGGAGACGGATCATTTTCGTCTCCGTGGCATATTTTGAGAAAGAACTCCACCTAAAAAGTGGTGCAGCATCACTGGCGGCTCCTTCAGGTCGCCTTTTTTTATGGTGTTCTGCACTCCGCTGGAGCGTTCACACACTCCAATGAGGCGCGAATTATCCTGCCTACCCGATCAGGCTGTCAAAATCTTCCCCGCATAGTCCATGACGCTGTCGGCCACGGCTTGAGGGACAGTATTGGTGGCCTGCATTAGTTGGCCCGGAACTGCGGCGACCTCCAGATTACTTTTTGCTTTGTAGCGAATTCCAGTCTCTGGCCGAACGGAGAAGTAGAGACTGATTCTATCAGACTTCAGATTGTGCTACCTGCCATCCACACACGGGAACGCGGCTCGCATTGCCTTGATGACCAGGTTGGGAGCGTACAGACCCAGCTTGTCCGAGTGGTCATGCAGATATAAAATAGTAATGTTAATAATCTCCCTTTTAGTTACTTCGGGAGGAAAACAAAACAGTGAGTGACTGGTATCAATCACCCCCCCGATGTAACCCGCGCAGAAACTGTCAGGCGAGGCTGTACAACGTTGCATCAGGTCGTTTCCGGTTGTCAGCCTTGCCTGGACGGTACCAACCAATGAAACAGCGAGGACTGAGGTGACAACAAGATTTGCCCCCCCTTTCGATAATGATTTTCCATGTCTCCTCATACGCACGCCTTGTTTGTGTGTGGATAATTTTCGGTATCTTAATCAAGACTATGTAAACATGCGTTGATACAGGTCAACAAACAGGCCGGCTGCACCTGACCATGGCATGTGCTGACGGTCGGAAGGTGGTCGAAGCTCCCCGGGCTGGATTGGTTCAGTCAACGGCAGGTTACTGATCACTGACCGTCTGACAAAGTTCTATTACCTTGCGACAGCTACCAGATTGATACCCGCAAGTCCGTCTGGACGAAAGCTGGCACTGTCTTTATGGTCAGGCTGATTTGTCACAGCCAGGTATCTCATTGAGAACACCCTGACAAGATAATATTATATCTTTTTGTTTTTATTGATATTTATTTGAGTTCAACGAGCGACCTAGAAGCCGATTAGCTCCGCATGCAGGCCATGCTGTTTTGCTGCATGCACAAACTCGATGGAATTGATGACATCCGGGTTGTATTCAATCAGCATTAGATGCGCTTTCTCGTCATGGTGCGCTGCAGCCATCACACCGTCCATCGACAACAGGGCATCACGGAACTTTTCACGTTGATCATGTGACGTACTTTCATCGATATGTAAAGTAACCTCAGCAAGTTTTGTGTCCATGCCACAGCCTCCTTTTTCAGGGTTGATCAGAAGATAGTCGGTAGTTTACCCACAATGTCGCGCATGTGCATTGATCTGGATTGGTGAATCAGCATATCCGTAACAAACCAGTGTCGTATTATCAGGCACCTGTTTGGCATTCGCAATTATCATTACCCGGCGACGTCATGAAACGAGAAGCCATCGATGCTGGCATGATTACAGGGGCCTCAGCTCCGTAATCGGCGTTGAATTCTTCACATCGACCTTGTCATAAAGGTTATAAAGTGCGGCCTGCAGCGCCTCCTCGATAACCGGATGGTAGAACGGCATCTGCAGTATCTCGCCAACCGTCATGTCCTGCTGAATACACCAGGCCAGCAGGTGTCCCAGGTGTTCACCCCTCGGGCATGCCATCTCTGCACCCAGCAGGCGGCCACTGGCCTTGTCCGCATAGACCCGTATCAGGCCATGATTCCTGGCCATGATCATGGCACGCCCCACCGGCCCCATCTGAATCTGACCGCTGACCGTGCTCGCCGGATCGAGGTCAGCAAAGCGTGTACCGACCACCACGATGTTGGGATCGCAGAAGGTGATGCCGAGCGGCGTCTTTCTCCTGAAGGCCATCGGCTCAAAGGAAATCGCGTTGTGACCGGCGATGCGTCCCTCGTCACCGGCCTCGTGCAGCAAGGGCCGCTCACCGGTCACATCACCGGCCATATATATCGGGGTGTCGCCAATACGCATTGTGCCGGGGTCAAACACCGGGATGCCGCGCGCATCCAGTTCAACACCGATATCTGCCAATCCGAGTTTGTCAAGATTGGGCAGGCGGCCCATGCTGGCAAACACACGTTCGACCTCGACGACCTGCTCACCGGCCTGTACACGCAGCATGCCGTTGCCGGCATCGCTGACCTCTGCTGCATGCCCAAGCCACAGTGGCATCTCCTTGCCGATGATCTCGATGGCAGTTTTGGCGACCTCCGGATCACTCAGGCCACCGATCGTCATGAGCTGGTCAATACCTGTGACCTCGAGACCCAGGCGTCGCAGCGACTGGCCAATTTCCATTCCGATCACGCCGAGCCCGATAACCGCAATCGACTGTGGCAAGTCCTCCAGCTCGAAGAATTCATCGGTTGTGATGATGCGGTCGCGAAAGGGTTCCCAGGCCCGCGGTACCAGCGGTCGCGAGCCGGTCGCGATGATGATGTGGTCCGCACGCAGGCGTTCACCGCTGTCGATTTCCAGCAGGTTCGTCTCGACAAACCGCGCATAACCCTGGATGAAGTTTTCCTCAGGCAGCTTTTCGGTACTGTTGGAAAGCACTCGCTCGACAAAGATATCGCGCAAATTCTGCACATATTCCATCGCCTCCGGGATGCTGAGGTTCATGTCCTCATGCCCCTCGACCCCGTAGCGATTGAATACTTTGCGACGATGGTAATCCTCGGCAACCTGTATCACGACCTTGGAGGGCATGCACCCCACGCGCGCGCAGGTGGTCCCCAGCTCACCGCCATTGATCAGCACAAAGGATTTTCCGGAGGGACGCACCTTCCCCAGCGCGTACAGCCCGGCACTGCCGGAGCCTATGATGGCAACATCAACCTTGCGTTCTTTCACATCGACTCCTCGTGCATCCAAAGATTTGTGATTGCCTTTCCGACGACACGGGCCGGTAACCGTCCGCCCCGGACGGGAAGGATAAACACATACTGCGCGCGTATCCAGTCGACTGAGTACCTGCCTGAAGCAGGACCCGCCATCGATCACAGGTCCTGCCCCGAAATGCCTGGCGCCTTGACAGCTACCCACCTTCCGGGAACACTGCGGCCTCAAATGACAAAGAGAGCAGGCATGAAACGAATTACCGTGGTAGGAACCGGCTTCGGCGGACTAACCGCCGTCAGCACGCTGCGCAAGCTGGACCTGTCGGCCGAGATTACAGTCATCGGCAAGCGGCCTGAATTTTTCTAGTATCCAAGCCACATCTGGATTCCCTCCGGAATGCGCAGCGGAGATGATCTCACGATTAACCTGGAGAATTTTTTCCGCCGTAAACAGGTGACCTTTCATCAGGGTGCGGCAAGCGGCATCCGCGAGGGTGGCCGGGTGGTCGAGACCGACCTGATTGTGTTCATGCCCGGCATGAGCGGCAGTCCCTGGCTCGACAACACCACCCTGCCCAAATCCGACGGTGGGCTGTTACAGGCGGATGCGCACTTTCGCGTGCCAGGCTGGGAACGGGTCTGTGTGGCCGGTGATGCCGGCAGCTTCCCCGGCCCAGCCTTCCTCCATTCAGCTTTCGTTCATCTACCCTGTTCTATTCTACAGCCATGGTAAGAAACTGATGGATGGCTCAGCATGCCAGTGAGCATCCAAACGACCAGAGGAGAGCAGAAATGTACAGCACGATGACTACTTCCGGGACTGCCTCACTAACAGGCTTGCGTTACGAATACAGAGAATGGTTATATGCGAATCACCTTCCTAAAATGTCTGCAGAAAACCTGCTACGCGAGCAAGACCTCACTGACGAACAACGGTTTTACCTGAAGTCTTTTATCGTGCGTTGGGTCTCTACCCCGGCAAGCTAGGAGGGCTGAGTTTTGAGTAACCGCTTACTGTAAAAATTGTACCTGGCAAATAGTAACCGAGGTTAATTGGCGTGCGCCGTGCAAAGGCGGCATTACCCGGAGAGTGATATCAGATCCGCTAGCATTCACTCCAGCCGGAAGTAAGCGGATTAGTCATGGTGGTTAGTCTCGGCGACCACGATACACTCAGCGTTTCATAATCCAGACATCCTTCAGCTCCAGCCTGGACTTTACGGTTTCGGCATAGGCCCTGGCCTCCTGCTGCGTCGAAAAACCGGTTATCTGGACACGCCAGTATTGTTTGCCTTTCACAGTGACTTGCTGCTGTTGCGCTTGAATATCCCTGGACTGCGCCTTTTTCGTCAAACGGTCCGCATCGACCCTGCTCGGTGAGGAAACCAGATTGATAACCCAGGGACCCTGATTATCCACGCTGACTGCGGGCTGTTCGCTGCTGGCAGAACCTTTATGTTCCGGGACCGCGGCTTTGCCGGCCATGGCAGGGTTTGATTTGCGACTGCCGGATTGCACGCCCGCCACGGTCTCAGCACCCGGGTTGGTTGATGCATGTGCCTCACTGCCCGTATGGCCGGCAATAACGGGGGGTTGCAGTGGCTCAAGGCCTGCTGCTGCCCCGCTAAATACTGGCTGTGCCAGGGAGGTCGATGAGGCGATTTTATGTTCAGCATCGATAACGGAACCGGGGATCTCGCGGCTACGCATTTCCCCGGGTTCCGGATTGGTGGCCAAACCGGTCGGCCCCTGCTCACTCTCACTTTGATGAGCGCTGTTATCACCCGGTTGCCTGACCTCATTTACACGGGACTGCAGCCCCGGGGCCTGACTTGTCTGAATAGTTTCGTCTGCTTCCAGCACAGCCATACTTGAATCATCTGTCGTCCGGACTGACTTCGCCCACCATATCAGGGCAACGACTGTTACCCCTGCAGCAATCCACCCGAAGAACATGGAAAGATTGCGGCGTATGGCGGGTTTTCGGGCGGGCATTGAAATCGTGGAGTCAGATGGTATTTGCAGTTCATCCACGATCGACTCCATCGCACGCGCGGCTGCCATGATTTCCGGCGGCCCGGGAAAGTCTTCTGATTCAGAATCACTGATATCCCGTTTACCTGTCAGAATTTCATCTACATCGTTTCTGTCTGTATGACCCATTGCCCTGTAAACAAAGAAGCTGAGTGCAAATACCATGGTGCCATTGCCGGGAAATGACTCACCGAAAAACGACTCGCATTGAGTGTAGATTGATTGCCTTGATTTCAGTGTGCACATCATTTGTCCGGCATTCTGCAGAAAAGCTTCCTGTGAGACATCTGCATCAAGAACAGCCCTGGCGTAACCGGTGATTGCAAGTCGTGACACTTCATCAAGAACCGTATCTCTCTGGGTCGCACCGAGCTGTTTGAATGCCTGCCGCCGAACGAGGTGGAGAAGCAGATAAACTATCTCTGCTCCTGCATCTGCATCTGCATCTGCAGTAATATTTTTGTCTGCGGGTAGCGCAGCCAGCACGATTTTTCGCGCCATGGCTTGACAGGCTTGTTGCTGCTTTCGTTTTCCGAATAGTGAGAACAAGCGCATTTCTTCTCCACTCAGGTATTTTGAATAGTCCCTGCAGTATTGTGTTTGATGCTCATTCAATTTGCCACGATCGGCAGCATAATGTTTTTTCAGACACTCGTCATATTGCAAACCTGGATTCTGTTGAATAACAATTTCCTGCCTGGAAGGGAAGCTGGCTGCATTATTTTTAAGCATGGTCTTTCTGGCTTGTATCCGGATTTCCAGGCCAATGATCGCTACAACTGAACGTCACAACTACCTTAACCAGAGTGAATACCCCACCGGCTAAAGCCGGATCGATCGAGCATTCGGCACTCGCCCCGGTGCCGGCCGGCTCCCCGGGTCGCTGAATTACTGAAAGCTGACAGGATCAAAACTGACTGCCGATTAATATCCTGACTCAAGGCGTGGCTCCTTTTTCTTGTGCTTACCGGCAACGCTCACCATAATGGTCCTTAATTCAATCACGGCTACCGGGGGCTGATTGAAAATGAAAATAACATTTTACGGGGTGCGTGGTTCAATTCCGTCGCCCGGTCCTGATACCTGCCGCTACGGCGGCAATACTTCCTGCGTTCACATAGAAACAGCAAATGGCCGGGACCTGGTACTGGATGCCGGAACGGGCATCCGTAACCTGGGCAAACGACTGGTAAAAAAAGACAGCTCGGTCAATATCCTGTTGTCACATGGCCACTGGGATCACATCCAGGGTTATCCCTTTTTCATGCCCATCTACCAGCCGGACAGACTCATCCGTGTCTACACGGGTGCCACAGCCGGGCACGGGCAGATCTGCTCCCTGTTTGAGCAGATTGACGGTGCCAACTTTCCGGTGAAAGCGGCTGAATTACCGTCTCGATCGGAGTGTGTCACAGAAAACGTCGAATCCGAACTAACCAGGCAGGACATCTGCGTCAGACGGATACCGATCAATCATCCGGGCGGCGGCCATGCCTATCGCATCGAGGAAGAGGGTACCTCCTGTGCCTATATCACTGACAATGAACTTGAACCACCGGGGAAGGTAGCCACGACATATGATCAATGGGTAGCGTTTTGCCATGGTGTCGATGTCCTGATACATGATGCCCAGTATCTGCAGGCCGACATGCCCCGCAAGCATGGCTGGGGACACTCGCTCCTGTCGCAGGTACGACAACTTGCAGTAGATGCCGAGGTTGGTTGCCTTGCCATGTTCCACCATGATCCTGACAGAACGGATACCGAGATTGATTTTATCCAGAAAGACAATGAACAATTTTTTCGTGGCAAGCGTGCCCCGTCAATCAGCCTCTGCAGCGCAGAGAAGATGCAAATAACACTCACATCACAACAGGATAAAAAAACAATAATCGAGGTTGATCAGGCAATTAACTGATCGACTTCGCGGGCAGAACCCTTTCGGGCAGTCACTTTACAGTAACACCCCTTGAAATATCTCCGTGCACCCCCTATCTAGGAGGTATGTCGATAGTGACTTACATTTTCCAGGAGGCAACAGCATGTCATTAGTCCACTACAAACCCGTCAACCTGTTCGATCAGATCAATGATGAGATGAACCGCTACTTTTCTTCCATGCGTAACACTGCAGCCAACCAGGAACATGACTGGACACCCGCAGTTGATATCCAGGAAGACGACAACCGCTATGTGCTTACTGCCGACATTCCCGGTGTTAACCGCAATGATGTCGAAATTACACTTGAAGAGGGCGTGCTGACAGTAAAGGGCGAACGCAAATCAGAAACCGGTGTTGAGGAGGAAGCTTACCGCCGCAGAGAACGCATTCATGGCACATTTTTACGCCAGTTCAACCTCCCCGATACCGTTGACACGGCCAATATCAGCGCAAAGGCTGAAGACGGGGTACTGAAGATCGCCATCCCGAAACAGGAGAAACCGGAACCCAGAAGGATCAACGTGGCCTAGCGCAGGATCCATGTGGCAGGTCGGCCCTTGCAGAGGGGTCGACCTGGTTTTTTTGTTGTCCGTTGAACGCACACCCCGCGGCCGCGAAAATCGCTGCCTCCAAAGCCGGGGCAAGGATGCACGTCTCCCCTCCCCCGGAGGGTAAAAAGCCGGAGGGCAACTGCAGACAGTGAAGCAATACTCCCAGGCATGCGAGGAAAACAAGGAACCCATCCTGGCTGTCATCAGGGAGGTCTTTGCAGATGCACACAACATACTCGAGATTGGCAGCGGCACCGGACAGCATGCTGTCTACTTTGCAGGCCAGCTGCCACACCTGAGCTGGCAACCGACTGACCTGGCAGAAAACCACGCGAGCATACAGGCTTGGCGTGAGGAATCCGGACTTGAGAATGTACTTGCGCCAATCGACCTGGATGTCACCGCAGGCCCATGGCCAACCGGCGCATATGACGGCCTGTTCAGTGCCAATACCATGCATATCATGAGCCTGGAAGCGGTGCAGAGCCTGTTCAGTGGTACCGGCAATCTATTGCAGACAGGTGCTCTCTGCTGTCTTTACGGGCCGTTTAATTATGACGGCGCCTTTACCAGCGACAGCAATAAACAGTTCGACAGCTGGCTGAAACAGCGGGATCCAGCGAGTGGTATCAGGGACTTCGAAGTGATTGCAGAACTGGCTGAAACCAACGGCTTCGTCTTGCAGGATGACCATGAGATGCCGGTGAATAACCGTTTACTGGTCTGGCTGAAGACCTGATAAATAAAAAAGCCGGTCCTGCTAGAAACAGGACCGGCTTGCGGGTAACTTCACAAGAGACGGTGTCGGGGCCGTCCCGGGATGAGGTCAGTTATCGATTTGTGAAACTACCCATGGGACAGCAATCAGAGCCAGTGCTGACGAGATGATCAATTCCCTTGCTCCGCTGAATGATGCCAGCAAACTCAGGCTTGGGTCACCCACCAGGTAAATCGCAACGCCAATCGCAAATAACTTGTGCATCTCGTACTCCATTCACTCTTGCAACACTTGATGTTTATGTTATCGGCAAGAGGCAGAGTTATTCCGTGATGCGAAGCGCGTTTCTGTGTGAGCTGTATCCCAGAAACACCAAAAAACAGGCCCTGTCAGGACTTCCGGGAGGGTGATTATTGATAACGGGCGCTTACACGGTGACATTCTGGCAGGAACCGGAATGCCCGAGCACAACGCGGCTGGGGGTTAAGGGGGGTATCGCGCACTTAAAACGCGCTACCAATCAAAAAACATCACTCCGTCAGCGTAACCTTCGGACTGTCCGTTTCACACATCATTGCATCCTGCCGTGCGGCAACACCCCTGATACTGCTTTCATCCATCAGGTCTTGCAGGTTGATTTCATTCAGGAAGCCGTAAATCTGCTGACTAAGGTCATCCCACAATTCATGCGCCAGGCACTGCTGTCCCTCGTGACAATTATTGGCACCGCTGCAGCGTGTTGTATCAACGGTTTCATCCACAGCCGCAATGATCTCGGCAACCGCAATCTCGTTTGCCGGACGATTCAGCGAATAACCACCACCGGGGCCACGGGTACTGCGTACCAGCTTCTGTTTGCGCAGGCGGGTAAACAATTGCTCGAGGTAGGAAAGTGATATGTCCTGACGCTTCGAAATATCAGACAAGGTAACCGGTCCCGACCTGGAATGAAAAGCCAGATCGAGTATTGCCGTGACGGCGTAACGCCCTTTACTTGTTAATTTCAAGATGTAATACCATGGGTAGCCAGCGTTGTAACATTACGTAGTGGAAAGTATACATCAAGAATCCGATTCTGGTGTTGTGGCAGGGTCCCGTGAATCGACAGCCGCATCAATTTCCTTGTTTTCTACATGCTTTAAGGCGCAAGACTCGAGCGTCGGCAGGTCGCGGTCCCCGACTTCAGCACCGAGTTCCTTCAGACCCCTGCACACCTCTTCAAGGCGTTCATCCATGGCGTGGATGTGATCGAGGATACCGTTCACAGCGGTCGCCACCGGGTCCGGCATGTCGCGGGTAGCGCCGTAGGCATCAAACCCCATTTTCTTCGCAATCGCCTGGCGCCTGTCATCCGGTTCGTGTGTCGCACCGACCAGCCGGCCCGGCACGCCAACGACCGTCATACCGGCGGGCACTCCCTTCAACACAACCGCATTGGAACCGATGCGCACGCCATCCTCGATAAGGACCGGCCCCAGTACTTTCGCACCCGCACCGATAACGACATTATTGCCCAGTGTCGGATGACGCTTGCCCTTGTCCCAGCTGGTGCCACCGAGCGTCACGCCGTGATACAGGGTGCAATCATCTCCTATCTCCGTGGTCTCGCCGATCACCACACCCATGCCATGATCGATAAAGAAACGCCGGCCGATAACCGCTCCCGGGTGGATTTCTATGCCCGTGTACCACCTCGCCAGATTTGAAAACACCCGTGCCAGCCACTTCAAGCCTGACAACCACAACCAGTGGGCAAAGCGGTGCATCAGCACGGCATGAATACCCGGATAGGTGGTCAACACATCAAAGGAGTTGCGGGCCGCCGGATCGCGTTCAAACACGCAACGTACATCTTCTCGAATCCTGTCAAACATTAGCTATGTCGTTTCCAGATAGTACGGTTGGATCTGATGTTGCGGTAAAGAGTAGCATGATACTGTGGCAAAACATCGTGGTTGACAGCTTCCGGCGCTCCGCACAGCCGCTTGCCGGAAAAACTGCCTGGCATCATTTCCTCGTATCCTGCTCGCTGGCTGTCAGTATTCCACGCAGTATGTTTATCTCGTTTTCATCGGGGCGGGCGCGGTTGTACAAGCGTCTCAATCGCCGCATCAACATACGCGGATTTTCAGGTTTGAGAAAACCGAGCTGTACAAGAACCCTTTCGAGATGCTCGTAAAAGCGTTCCATTTCATCTGCCGCTGCAGGCTCATGGTCCTGCATGACGGTGTCACTGCCCGCATTCTCGCGCGACCGGTGCGCCACCAGAATTTCATAACAGATTATCTGTACGGCGGCCGCGAGGTTCAATGAGCCATAATCAGGGTTACTCGGGATTTGCACCAGGAACTGGCAGCGGTCAATTTCTTCGTTACTCAGTCCCGAGCGCTCGCAGCCAAACAGAATGGCCACATCGCCGCGTTCACTCTCTGCAAACAGGCGCCCGGCGCATGATGCGGGGTCCATGACCGGACATGGAATACTGCGACTGCGCGCACTCGCACCAATGACCAGTCTGCTGCCGGCCAGGGCCTCACCAAGATCCATACAGACTGTTGCATTTGCCAGCACATCATCCGCACCGGAGGCACGTGCCGTGGCCTCTGCAGAGGGAAAATACTTCGGGTTCACAAGGTATAAACGCGCAAGCCCCATGGTCTTCATGGCACGCGCAGCAGCACCGATGTTGCCCGGATGGCTGGTATTGAGCAATACCACACGTATGTTTGCGAGCATGCCTGCTAGTGACCCTGCACACCGATCTGCGCCAGCTTGCTGAACAACCGCTTCACCGCCTTGTTGGCTGCCACCATACCCCCCGCAGGCATCGTCTGTTGCCGCTGTTTCATGGTCCAGCAAGTCTCGGAGATATCACCGCAGGATACAAGTCATCCAGCCCGTTTATATGATGAATATCAGGCCGTTTCGAAGGGAAAGGCGATCACGTCCTGCAGCCGCTTCGAACCACTGGCCAGCATCAGCAGTCGATCCAGTCCAAGTGCAACACCGGCACAATTCGGTAACCCGGCATGCAAGGCAGACAACAGGTTTTCATCCAGTCTGACCGCTTCATCACCGACATCACGGCGGCGCTCAAGATCGACTTCGAAGCGCCGGCGTTGCTCCTGCGCATCGGCCAGTTCATGGAATCCATTCGCAAGCTCGAGACCGTTCAGATAGACCTCAAAACGCGCTGCCACCGGGGGGCTGCAGGGGCGCAGGCGGGCCAATGCCGCCTGGCTGGCCGGGTAATCGCGGATGAACATCAGGCCGCTGCCCAGCCGGGGCTCGATAACATGCGTCATCATCAGGTCCAGCCAGGCATCGCCATCATCGAGGGACAGACCGACTGCGATCACGTTGTACCTTGATTGCAACACAGCCCTGAGCTCGGCCGCTGTTGCAGTGAATGGATCGATAGCGGCAATTTCGACAAACAGGTCACGATAACTCCAGTGCTGAACTGAATCGATCGGCATGATATCCGCAAGCACATCCGTGACAAGCCGCTGCACCTCATCCATCAGATCGAGATGGTCAAAGCCGCTGCGGTACCACTCCAGCAGCGTGAATTCGGGATTATGGTGTACGCCGGACTCGCCATCACGAAACACCTTGCATATCTGGTAAATCGAGCCGCTGCCTGCAGCCAGCAGGCGCTTCATGGGGAATTCGGGGGAGGTATGCAGGTAGCGCTGCCCGTCTTTAACGGCTCCGGGGCCATGGTAGCAGGTCTTGAAACTGGACAGGGCAGGATCAGTACTTGCCGCACGCGACAGCACCGGGGTATCAACTTCCAGGACATCAAGCCTGGCAAAGAAGGCGCGGATACGTGCCAGTATCGCGGCCCTCAGTTTCAGAACTTCGAGTGAGGCTGTCGGCCTCCAGTCAGCATGCGGTTCCATTATGACGGACAGCAGACTTACATCACCAGGCTACTCCCTGGCCCGTCCCACGTATTCACCGGTGCGCGTATCAATCTTCAGCGTCTCGCCAATATTGATAAACAGGGGCACACGTACCACGGCACCGGTCTCCAGTGTGGCCGGCTTGCCGCCACCACCCGAGGTATCTCCGCGCACACCCGGATCGGTATCGGTAACCGTCAGCATCACAAAATTCGGTGGCGTGACAGCCAGCGGCGTACCATTCCAGAGCGTCACTTCACACATATCCTGTTCCTTGAGCCATTTGACCGCGTCACCGACCGCTTCAGCAGAAGCCGCCTGCTGCTCATAGGTACTGGTATCCATGAAATGCCAGAATTCACCGTCATTGTAGAGATACTGCAGGTCAACGTCCATGACATCAGCGGCCTCTACTGACTCGCCTGACTTGAAGGTCCGCTCTATTACCCGGCCGGTCTTGAGATTGCGTATCTTGACCCGGTTGAATGCCTGCCCCTTGCCGGGTTTGACGAACTCGTTTTCAATAATGGCGCAGGGATCGCCATCCAACATGATTTTCAGACCGCCCTTGAACTCATTGGTGCTGTAAGATGCCATATGATTCTCTAGCCTTGTAAACCTGAAACTGAAAAAAACGTCGCTATGATACCGCGAATACACCCGCCGGAACACAGGCCGGCCTGGCAGGAACAACTGGCAATGGCCGTCAGGTCAGTCGATGAATTACTACAGCTGCTGCAGATCGACCCCGCGATGGTAAAAATCCGCCCCCTGCAGAGCGACTTTCCGCTGCGTGTGCCACACGGATTCATACGGCGTATGGTCAAGGGCGACAGCCGTGACCCGCTGTTGCTACAGGTATTACCGCTTGCGCAGGAGGCAGAAGAAGTCGCCGGCTTCCGGCATGATCCGCTGCATGAACTTGATGCCATGCCGGTCCCGGGGCTGTTACATAAATACCAGGGCCGCGCCCTGCTGACGACGACCGGTGCCTGCGCGATTCATTGCCGCTACTGTTTCCGGCGGCATTTCCCCTACAGCGAGGCCAACCCCGTACCCGGACACTGGCAGCCAGCCATCAACTACCTCGCGCAACGTCCTGACATCTCCGAACTCATTCTCAGCGGCGGTGACCCGCTGACATTGACCGATACACGCCTGCACTCCCTGAGCGCACAGCTGGCCAGCCTCAAACATCTTGGTACTCTGCGAATTCACACGCGCCTGCCCGTGGTGTTACCCGCGCGCATCGATAGCGGCTTACTGTCATGGATAAAGGCACAAACACTGAAGCTGGTTTTTGTCGTACATTGCAATCATCCCAACGAAATCGATAACAGTGTGACCGCTGCACTCGACAAACTGACGGCTGCCGGTGTTACCCTGTTGAACCAGTCGGTACTGTTGCGTCATATCAATGACAGTGCTGCAACACTCACCAGACTCAGTGAACGCCTGTTTGCAGCCGGGGTGTTGCCCTACTACCTGCACCAGCTCGACAGGGTACAGGGGGCGGCACATTTCGAAGTGGGTGTCGAACGTGCCCGTGAGATAATGACGGAACTGCGTGCCACCCTCCCCGGCTACCTGGTTCCCCGGCTGGTACGAGAAACACCGGGCGCGCCAGGCAAGACACCGCTGTAACTGTGCTGCAGTTTCCTGACATTGCAACCCCGGTTGCTTATAATTCAGGCATCAGACAGGATTATCGAGGATCGTGGCAGGCATGGATCTAGAACTCCCCACCAGAAAAATAATCACCAACAGCAGCTTTGATACCAGGCCGGATGTCATCAGGGCATGGGTGGACGAGTTACCGCTGATCAACGCGGAAAAGTCATGGTCACTGCTGGATGATGCACTGCAGCAGATAAACTCACTGAGCATTTCGACCACTAAGCGGCTTGATGGACTCGAGCTGCTGGCAACCTCTGTCATCTGTGTTGTCGAGACGATGAAGAAGGTTTTCCTGGCAAAACCCATACCACTCCGCGGCCATAATCTGGCGCTAGCCAAACAAACGGTTGAACTCTGCAACCAGATGGCTACCGGTTACCGTATCCTGGCGGATGATCTCGACCACGACGACAGACAGACATCGCAGCTGACGCTCGCCATCCATCGGTCTTTACGCTACCTCAGCGAGATACTGCTGACCAATTACCAGGTCTATATCCAGTACCCGGAAGGTCTGTGGAAAACCATCAATTCACTCTACGCTCTCGCTGAGCAACACGACATTTCAACCCAACCGATCACCGACACTACCCTGTCTACACCGGCCCGGAGCACGATCAGCACAGTCTACAAGCAGATATTACTGATGTCCCTGGCATGTCCCTACCGTCTGCGCCAGAAAGAGATTCATTTTGTCTATAATGCCCTCATGGACTGGGCAGATATCACCCGACTGTATTACCTGGACAGTGAACAAGCGCAAGGATTGTTCATCATCAACCTGAACGCCGACAACCCTCCCTCATACCGGGCGCTTAACGGCAGTGGCTCCGCGGGTCGCCAGTGGCGCACCCTGGATACCACGTCAATGGCAAAACGCATCCGTGACATCCAGGACAAGCTGCCGGGATATGCGAACCGCTATATCGGGATTGGTGATAGCGATATCCTGCAGCGCTTGATGCTGGCATGGGGCGTCATGCCCAAGCGCAGATTTTCCCGACATGCAAAGACCGCGAAGGTCGGCCTGGTGGTGGGCCTCAATGCAATCCACCAGCGTGTGATGCAACCCGGTAGCGAATCGAGCGGTGCTGAAGAGACCATTGAAGACAAGCATTACCTGCAGGATCCAACGTTTGAGGCCAGTACAACATTCAGGGTCAACCCGTTTGACGACAACGGTCGTCGTATTGTCACCACTGCAAAAAAACAGGCACAGAGATCTTCCAGTGAAGACCCGGGAAATACATCCCGTATCGAATCATGGACCATGGCCAACATCAGCGCCGGTGGCTACTCATTGCTCTGGGACAGTGATGATTCATCCAATGCCCAGGTCGGCGAACTGGTCGCCATTATCGAGCAGGACATTCTTTGCAAGGACGAGTGGCATCTGGGCGTCGTACGCTGGATGAAATGCACCCGTTCCTACGGGCTTGAGCTCGGCATTCAAATGCTTTCACCGAGTGCACAGGCCGTTTGGGCCTATATGGATGAAAGCGGCATCCACAGCGGCAGAAAGATGCAGGGGATAGTACTGCCAGAGATAAAAATGCTCAGGCAACCGGCCAGCCTGCTGCTACCCACCCTGCCCTTTCGGGCCGGTTGTATTGCCACCCTTGAGACAGCCGGGTCGCTGGAAAACATCAAACTGTCACGGCAACTGGAAAATACCGGAAGCTTTGCCCAGTACCATTTTTCTGATTCTATAAATGACTGATATTAATAGTTAATATAGTGAAACAAAGGGCTCCGGATACTCGACGTGACCACCCCCGGAGAGGTTGCCGTCGACGATTTCCATCACTGTCAGCGCATCTTCCGGTGCCGGCAAATTACAGCTGACCTGCAGGTCCCTTGCCTGGACAAAACCGAAACGCTTGTAATATTCGGGATGCCCGAGCACCACAATCGCTCCATAGCCCTTTTCCCTTGCAAGCTTGATGCTGGCGTTGATCAGTTCGGAGCCGATTCCGCGGTGGCTTTGTGAGGGCACGACAGACATCGGGCCCAGCGCCAATACATGTTTCTCCTCGCCATCCTTTCGCAGTGGCACCCGGGTAAGCAGGACATGCCCGACAATACGACCACCCAGCTCGGCAACCTGGGACAATTCGCGATTGTAAGCACTTGATTCCCTGAGGGCACTGACCAGTTGTGCTTCAGCCTCACCACCAAATGCACTGATATGGACGACATCAATTGCTCGTATATCTTCTGCTGTTTCAGGTCTCACGGTAATCGCATGCATCAAGGGGCTCCGTTATAAAGAAGTTGCTCTGACCGACGCCGAATCAGGTGGTCAAATATACTGAATTTCAGATACTTGCATGCTAACAGGAAACACTTTCTCAGAAAACACCCGGCACCCGCATCACAGGACCGGGTTGCGGCAAGGTTTGACTATATAGGGAATGCTTCAGACTTGCTCAATATTGCCGAAAAACCTGTAGTCGGAGCCCTTCTCAGTGCCATGCCAGCATCAGGGCGTCATACAGGTCATCGAGGAAGCGAGGTCAGCTGTGAAGCACGGAGAGAATTTACACCTCCTAATTGTCGAGGAGAGCAGAAATGACGCAGAGTCTCTGGCAAATGCACTGCGCAGCGAGGGACATCAAATACAGTTCAGGCACGGCACGACGGCAGCTGATATCGAAGCAGCGCTCAACGACCGGCACCCGGATATTGTATTGTGTGGCAGCGGTGCAGCCATCCCGTCGCATGGCGAAGTCAACACCCTGCTTGTCAGGCATGAATCAACTGCCCCGCTTATTGCCATTGTCGATGAAGCCACTGAAGCCGATGTCGTCGCCGCACAAAAATCCGGCATCAGCTGCCTGATTTCCTATGACCAGCCGGATCACCTGCAGCTGGCTTTTAACAGGGAAGTTACGGTACTGCGGCTGCAGCAGAAAATGGAGGCGCTCAATGATGCCCTGCATGGCAGTGAAGCCCGCTGTCACGCCCTGATTGAAAATTCCAGTGACGCGGTTGCCTACATTCATGATGGCATGCATGTCTTTGCCAACCGCACCTACATGGATTTATTCGCCATTGAAAGTTGCAAAGAAATCGAGGGTACTCCCATACTGGACATGGTCAGCGAATCCCATCGCGATACATTCAAGGGTTTTCTGAAAGGCTTCTTTGAAAACAGTGCAGAAGATAACAGTCTTGAAGTTGGCTGTCTGAATCCCGCTGGCGAAATATTCCAGTGCAAAATGGAACTGTCGCCGGCAACAATGGATGGAGAACCCTGCACCCAGATAATCATCCGTATAAACGCATCGAATGCCGCACTCGAGAAAAGAATCGAGAACATGACCCGGCTCGACGCACTAACCGGACTTACCAACCGCCAGCACTTCATGCAGTTACTCGAAGAGGGCATTGGCGAACAGGCTGATGATAACTCTCACCGTGCCCTGATCTATATCACGCTGGATAACTTCAAGGTGATAAGGGAAGAGCGCGGTATTTCTACCAGTGACATCCTGCTGTGTGATATCGCAAGACTGCTTGAAGATAATTGCGGGGGCAAGGATTGCGTGTCACGTTTTGGTGATTACAGTTTTACGATACTGCACTACGACAGCAACGAAGAAAAAACGCTGGCGCTGGGTGAAACCCTGCTACACAAAATTGCCGGTCACATTTCAGAAGTCGATAATCACTCCGTCACCACCACCGGCAGCATTGGTTGCTGCGCAATTAACAGCAAGTCAAGCGATGCACAGAAGATTATTTCCTATGCCGATATGGCATGCGAGGTCGCCCGCTCATCAGGTGGCAACCAGATCCATTACCACAGCGCCATTGTTAATGAACAAATGGGACAGGAAAAAGAACCGGAGTGGGATCACATTATCCGCACGACGATTGATGAAGAGCGCTTCTATCTTGCCTATCAGCCAATTGTCAGCCTTAAAGGTGACACCCGCCGACGTTACGAGGTACTGCTCAGGGTCATAGATGAAGCTGGTCATGCCATCCTGCCCGGACAATTTCTGTCCATCGCAGAGAAAACCGGCCTCAGTGGCGAAATCGACCACTGGATCATTGCAACCGCCCTGCGGAAACTCGCCGAGTTAAGAAAGGACAACAACGATACCCTGTTTTATATCAAGATTTCCGGGTCGACACTGACGGATGCAGGATTGCCGGAATGGATAAACGGGCAACTCGGGGAAAACAACCTCAGCAGTGATGGCATTGTTTTTGAAATACCGGAACGCATTGCCATCGATGACCTGAAAAACGCGATGTTATTCGTCAAGAGTATGCAAAGCCTGCATTTCAGGATCGCATTTGAACATTACGGGCACAGTGACCAGCCGCAGCTTCTGAAACATATACCCGTTGATATCCTGAAAATCGACGGCGCCCTGATCAGTGGACTACCTGGCAACAAGGAGAACCAGTCAAGGGTCAAGGCGATACTCGAACTGGCAAAGGAGCACGGCAAGGACACCGTCGCGGAATGTGTTGATGATGCCGGCAGCCTGGCGCAGTTGTGGCAATTCGGTGTGGACTTCATCCAGGGGAATTTTGTACAGGAGCCCTGCAAGGATCTCGAGTATGACTTTGAGGGCGAGATAGCATAACCGCGGTCGGCAACAATGCAACCCAGTCAAACATCCAGCCATCACCTGCCAGTCACCAGTGCCTCGACATGCAAATCTGTGGCGCAGTCAGTCGAGCACCAGGGACACCAGACCGTCAGCCAGTTTCGGTTCAAACCAGGTCGATTTCGGCGGCATTACTTCACCGGCATCGGCGACGGCCATGAGGTCTTCCATACGCGTCGCATACATGGAAAAGGCAACGGCCATTTCACCGCTGTCAACCCGATTCTCCAGCTCGGCAAGACCTCGAATACCGCCGACAAAGTCGATTCGCGTATCACGACGCGGATCATCGATACCCAGCACCGGTGCCAGCAACTGGTCGGCGAGCAGACTGACATCCAGTCGACCAACAGGATCGGAAGGAACCTTATCTGCAGAAATCACCAGCTGGTACCACTGTCCACCCATGTACATTCCGAAGTGCCCGGGTTCTTGCGGATGCACGGCAGCCGCGGCTGGCGTCACCTGGAAACGCTCGGCCACCCGCGCAAGAAAGGACTCCGCGGAAAGCCCGCCAAGGTCGCGGACAACCCGGTTGTAGTCAAGGATCTGCATCTGCCGATGTGGAAATATCACCGTCAGGAACCAGCCGGCAGACTCTTTGTCAGCGTGACTGGCCGCCACCCGGGAAGCCGCGGCAGATCGATGATGCCCATCAGCGATATACAAGGCCTTCATGGCATCGAAGGCATGGCTGATCTGCCCGATCACAACAGGGTCTCGCACTACCCAGAGGGTGTGCCCAATACCATCATCAGCCTGCAGATCAACCTCCGGCACGGCAATCGTCACCCCCTCAAGCAGGGCATCGACATCTGCCTGCGATTCATAGGCCAGCAACACCGGGCCGGTCTGGGCATTCAGGGCCTCTATCTGGCGTACCCGGTCATCCTCCTTGTCGGGGCGCGTGAATTCATGCTTGCGAATGCGGTTACTGTTGTAGGCAGCCACCGATGCAGCCGCAACCAGCCCGGTCTGGCAATGCTCGCCCATTTGCAGGCGGTAGACGTAATAACAGGGCTCGCTGTCGCGAACCAGTATCTGCTGCTGCAGCATGGTCTGCAGGTTACTCGCTGCTCGCGCGTAGACCTCCGGCGCATGCGGATCAGTCGCCTCGGGCAAATCTATCTCGGGTTTGGAAATGTGCAGGAAACTCCATGGCCGTCCGGCAGCGCGCAGACGGGCCTCGGCAGTACTGAGAACATCGTAGGGTGGTGCGACAACATCCCCGGCTCGACCCGCAACGGGGCGCAAACCGGCAAAGGGGCGTATCAGTGGCATAAGCAATCCGTACAGTCTGGCTGGTCAAATAAAAACGCATTGTACACAGACCGGCGCATGGCTGCGATTGACAATATAACGGGCAGACGGTCATGAACCAGCCACAGCCCGACAATCAGGACAGCCAGGCGTCAGCAACCATGGCAGGCACTATCAGTCGCTCGAAGTCGATGACGGTTGTCATCACCCGGACACG
>JBATFE010000316.1:0-3436 GCA_049664445.1 Gammaproteobacteria bacterium | reverse complement strand
ATTCATTGTTGTGAGCAAGCACGACGACATGGGAACCCTGTCCGATAACGGAGGTGTCGCTGCTAAACCCTTTGGGCAACAACGTGATTGCAACCACTAAAAAGGCCGCAATGGCAACCAATGTTATGAGGGTGGTACGTGCCGCTGAACCGGTATGTATATATCTCATGATGTCACCTTGAACTGAAGTGGTCTGCCAAATCCGTACACCGGGTTAAAGCGGTAAAATGCCATAACGAGGCGAGAAATGAAAACAGCAGTGAAAAACACACGGAACTACAAGAGAGAATCCAGGCGGTATGCAGTGGCGCAAAGAATCCCTCCTTGCATTAACAGGGAGTCGGAGCAGGATTACTGCACCAGGGAAGGATAATCTGTGGCTGGTTACTGAATTACGATTAACTGGGTGGGAACGACAACTTCTGCGGCTTTGCCGTCCTCCAGATCAAGCCAAGGAACGGCAAGTCCTGGTTGGTTTCAAGACCTTCATCGTGAAATACCCGAGTAATTTGCTCGAATGACCGGTTCGTGGTCGGGACCGGTCATTCAATGTAAGTGCTTGTTTGTCAGAAAAGTACTGGAAGTTGCCGTTCCCAGGCTGGGCGCTGATCGGCGACTCCAACCTATCCCCGAACGGGTAGCGACCAACCAAAGCACCCGGAGACAGGACGGTTTGAACCCGAATCCGTCGATTTCATATTAGCCTCTGAAATAAATACACTTTCTCTGCCTCGCGGCTGGAGCACCAGCGCTTGGTACGTGCCCTGTACAAGGAAGTTGCATTACTTATACATATACTATACATTGCATGCAAAAGTTGTATCCAGTTCTTATCAATGAATAATTTATTCAAGGAGGAGCACCCCCATGAAGTTACTCAATACACTCTACATAATCATGGTAGCAACCTTGCTATCGACCAGCGCCTACGCGGCAACCGGGAAACCAAACATTCTTGTCATGTGGGGTGATGATGTCGGTTACTACAATGCCAGCGCCTACAACCAGGGCATGATGGGGTATAAAACACCCAACATCGACAGCATCGCAAAAGAAGGCGCACTGTTTACCGACATGTATGCGCAGCAGTCCTGCACGGCAGGGCGTGCATCTTTCATCCTGGGTCAGCAGCCATTCAGAACGGGCTTGCTGACGATAGGCATGCCGGGTTCAGACCATGGTATCCCTGACTGGACACCGACCATCGGTGGCCTGCTCAAGGAGCAGGGTTATGCGACCGGTCAGTTTGGTAAAAACCACCTTGGCGATCAGGACAAACACCTGCCCACCAGTCATGGATTCGACGAGTTCTTCGGCAACCTCTACCACCTCAACGCGGAGGAAGAACCGGAAACCTATTACTACCCGAAAGACCCGGAGTTTCACAAGAAATTCGGTCCACGCGGTGTCATTCACTCATTTGCTGACGGCAAGATCGAAGATACCGGTCCATTGACCAGAAAGCGTATGGAGACGGTCGATGCCGAGTTTGGTCAGGCAGCCAAGGACTTTATGGCTCGTTCAGTCAAGGAAGGCAAACCGTTCTTCGTCTGGATGAATTTCACACGCATGCATGTGTGGACACGTCTGCAGAAAAAGTACCAGGGTGTGACCGGAATTGGTCTCTATCCTGACGGGATGAAAGAGCTGGATGATATGGTAGGCAGTTTCCTTGACTATTTAAAAACACTGGGCGTTGCTGACAATACCATCGTGATCTTCTCTACCGACAACGGTGCCGAGAAATTTACCTGGCCTGATGGTGGCACCTCTCCGTTCCACGGCGAAAAAGGCACAACCTGGGAAGGCGGCATGCGCGTCCCGCAAATGGTCAAGTGGCCTGGCACCATCAAGCCCGGAACCATATACAATGACATTATGAGCCAGGAAGACTGGATGCCGACACTGCTTGCAGCAGCGGGGGTAGACGATGTCAAAGAGAAGCTCGCCTCAGAAGAGGGTTACAAGGCGAACGGTAAAGACTTCAGGGTTCACCTCGATGGCTACAACTTCAAGCCTTATTTCGAGGGCAAAGCAGATAAAGGACCACGCAGGGAAATCATGTATTTCGCTGCGAGTGGCATGTTGAATGCGATCCGTGTCGATGACTGGAAAGTTGCGTTTGCCATTGAAGAGGGAGCTATCAATGAAGCACTGCGTAAGGTTCCAGCCTGGCCGGTAATTACCAACCTGAGAGCCGATCCGTTTGAAGATGCATACGAAGGATCAGGGATGTATCTCAGGTGGTACGCCGACAACATGTGGATGATGGTCCCTGCGCAGGGTTTTGTGCAGGAGTTCCTTGCATCCATTCCGGACTATCCCTTTCAAGCTGGAAGCTCTCTGAGCGCCGGCAATATCGGATACAACACACTCAAGGCACAAGAAGCCATGGGTGACCTCAAACAACTGCTGGATCAATCGATTCAAAATTAGCAGATCATTTCTACCGGGGTGCATACCCCGGTAGAATGTCTTTTCAAATGCTAACGAATGCACCGATGCGGTATCGTTAATCCAGTGTTTTGGCAGCGCACTCAAGATGAATATCTATTCCAGCATGCTATTCCCTGGTGGCGTTTATATCGGCGGTGACAATGAATTCCCTGCACAGTTCGCTGGGTTAAAGCGATGACGCGCAATGACCGCTTGTAGGGGGCGAACATGCCGCTCGCTGACATTTAGTAGATGACTGGAACTGACAGAGAGGGTAAGCAGACCTATAGCGGCTGGATGCGGATCGACAAGTATCGATACTGAGTAGACATTCAGCCTTTTCACAGAGCCAGGTTTGTAAATCCCTTTAGTCTATGTAACCTGAAAACAGGTTATTGAAATAATGGAGATCGATATTCAAACATGACCTAAAAGTCATAAGACAACACTGACTTATAGGCATTCTAATTGTAGTTGGTCCCTGATCACTCACCATAGAGGAGTACAATGAGAATGAAACGAACACTACTCACCGTACTCATACTGAGTTACGTCCTGGTCTTTGGTAGCCCGGCGACAGCTCAGACCGTTGATTCGCTCCCCTCCTGGAACGATGGCAAGGCCAAGCAGTCCATTATCGAATTCGTGGCGACGGTAACAGAGAAAGGGTCGCCCGACTTTGTACCACCCGCTGAGCGCATTGCCGTGTTCGACAACGACGGCACGCTGTGGGCCGAACAGCCGATGTATTTCCAGGTCCTCTTCGCGCTCGACCGTGTCAAGGCGCTCGCACCACAGCATCCTGAATGGAAGGACAAGGAACCCTTCGCCTCGCTGCTCAAGGGGGACGTGAAAGGCGCTATGGCAGACGGCATGAAATCGGTGGTCGAAATCATCATGGCAACTCACGCCGGCATGACCACCGCGGAGTTCGAGAAGATCGTGAAGGATTGGATCGCCACGGCAAGACATCCCGCGACCAAACGCCTGTATACGAAGA
>JBATFE010000315.1:0-9928 GCA_049664445.1 Gammaproteobacteria bacterium | reverse complement strand
ACTATAAAGATCTCCCACACCTTGCCACGCACATAATTCGCGACCTGCATGTTGACATCATGGGCCACGACATCAACCAGGCGGCGTTGTTTCGGCAGGCTCTTGCTGAACCAGGCAAGTATCCGGTCCTTGTCCTTGAGAAAGAAGAACACCAGCACCGGCACCAGGATGCTGTACACCATCAGGCTGATCAGGCCGAAGACCGCCGGCAGCGACAGCGACAGCACGTGCTGGCTCATGTCCGTGATCTCGGCCCTGATGGCATTGATCAGGTCACTGACCTGCGTCTCGGTGAACAGGAGGGGGTACTTTTGCGGCAACTGCAGCAATACCTCCTGCCCCTTCACAATGATGTTCGGCAGTTCCCGCACCAGTTGCGTCACCTGGTATGACAGGCGCGGCACCAGCCAGAGCAACGCAAACACCAGGAACGTCATGAACAGTATAAACACCAGCGTCACGGCGGAAATTCGCGGTGCGCCCAGCTGGTGGGTTTTCTCGACAGCACCATCCAGCAGGTAGGCAATGACGATACTCGCCAGCACCGGCGCCAGCATCTGCCCAAAGGTCAGGATGACGACGAAGATGACAACCAGGGCCACCCCGAGGATCACCACCTGGGGATCAGAGATGTAATGTTCGTACCATTCACGCAGGATATTCATGCAGTCAACCCTTGTTCCCTGACTTCAATTGCTCGTAATGCTTACGGAATATCACTTCCAGTTCATCGATGACACCGGCAGGATCGGAACCCTGCATGATGGTCGTCGCAACCAGCTCAGACGTGGCACCCAGCATCACGGTCTTGTCGAGCATAGGATAACTTTTCGACAAACGTTTTAAAGCACCGACAACCGACTCCCCCGCCGGCCGCTCGATCATTTCCGGCTCCGGGAACACCTCGGGCGCCGCCTTCACGGCAACCGGGGATGTCCGGGTGCGACTCGCAAGGAAGGCTGCGAAGTCAAGCAAGGTCGCCTGCTCGGCTGCACCAAGCTGCTGGAAAAGCGCTGTTAACTGCTGTTCGGCTGATGCCATCGGGGATTGATTCAGTAATGTGCTTTGAACATTTCAGGCCGGACTCACTTCAGCAATACAACACCGTCAGGAACCGGAAAGCAAGGTTGCTCAGATCTCGTCCTTGTGAGACAAACAATAGGCACGTGCGAACTCCAGCAGTTCATCCATGGCACGCTGGCGGAATTTCTGTTTCTGATGCACAAAGGAAAACGGCCGCTCCATCGGGGGATCCAGTTCCAGTGCCACCAGGGTACCGAGCTGCAATTCCTTGTGGATGGTCACCTCGGAGGCGATCGACACGCCCATACCAGCCTCGACAGCGCCCTTGATCGCTTCCGGACTGCCCAGCTCCATGGCAATATGGATATCAGCCGGTTTTAATCCTGCATTGGCAATATACTCCTGGATAACCTCGCGGGTACCGGAGCCTTCCTCGCGGGCAATATAGGCATGATCCAGCAACTGCTTGAGCTTGACTTCCTTGTTGCCGGCCAGTGCGTGCCCTGGCGGGACAATCGCCACCAGCCGGTCACGACGGCAATTCTCGACAACCAGGTTCTTGTTCAGCACCGGCGATTCCACCACGCCCAGGTCGATATCGTTATTCTCGACCATGGATACGATGCCGTCTGAATTGGACACCTTCAGGTGTACGTTGACATCCGGGTACTTGCTTTTGAAATCCCCCAGTAGCGCCGGCAACATGTACTCGGCAATAGTGGTACTGGCACCGATGATCAGAACCCCGCTGATTTCACCGGTCATGTCACGCACCGCATTATCCATCTTCGCATACAGATCGAAGATCTGGTCTGCGTACTCATAGACACGCTTGCCGGCCTCGGTGAGGCTGATACGGTTGTGGGTGCGGTCAAACAGGCGGGTATTGAAATATTCCTCGAGCTGGCGCACCTGGAACGTCACCGCCGGCTGGGTCATGTGCAGGCTTTCCGCAGCCTTGGTAAAGCTCAGCAGGCGGGCAACGGTGTGAAAAACCTGTAATCTGCGATCAGCCATATTTTTCCTGCCAGTAAAACCTGCACACGATAGCGTCGTAAGTCAGTGAGACGCTGCGACTATAGATTAATTTTGGGGGAGACTCCATCTGCAACAGCAGAATTTATAACGAGCCCTTGTCGTGAAACATTCAGGAAACCACACTCGATGACACCCAATAGCTTATAGCTGCTTATTTTATATAATTTTTATTATAAAACAAGGCGATCCGGATCACGCTGGCGGCCACATCTTCTGCGGGCAGCCGCTGAGGAATGCCGACTGCAATTACCCTGCCACTGCACTATCATCTACACCTGATCCCGCATCCTTGTTTATTGAAATACAGGAGAACAACAATGAACCCAGCAAGAATCCTGCCGGCTATGCTGCTGTGCCTGCTGCCCGTTTGCGTACAGGCAGAGACAGCGGAAGAGAAAGCACTGGCCATTGCCGTGGAAGCGGACAAGCGGGACAGCGGTTTTGTCGATTATACCAATGACGTAAAAATGATCCTGCGCAACAAGCAGGGCCAGGAAAGTATCCGGCTTATACGTTCGAAAACACTGGAAGTGGACGCTGACGGTGACAAGAGCCTGACGATTTTCGACGAACCGAATGATGTCAAGGGCACCGCCCTGCTGAGCTTCACGCACAAGGAAGGCCCGGATGACCAGTGGTTGTACCTGCCGGCGCTGAAACGCGTCAAGCGCATCGCCTCCGATAACAAGTCCGGCCCCTTCATGGGCAGCGAATTCGCCTACGAAGACATCACCTCCCAGGAAGTCGAAAAATACACCTACAAGTACCTGCGCGATGACAGCTTCGATGACATGGACGTATTCGTCTTCGAGCGCTACCCGGTCGACGAGAAATCCGGCTATACCCGCCAGATCATCTGGATGGACAAGGAGCACTACAAGGAACGCAAGATAGAATACTATGACCGCAAGGACACCCTGTTAAAGACGTTGCTGTTTACGGATTACAACCAGTACCAGGACCGCTTCTGGCGTGCCCACCTGATGGACATGGAGAATCACCAGACCGGGAAGAGCACACAATTGATTCAGTCCAACTTCAATTACAACACCGGACTCAGCGAGCGCGACTTCGACAAGAACTCGCTGAAACGCGCCCGCTAGGAAGCAGGCGACTTGAAGAGACTGCTGATTGCCGCCATTGCCCTGTTGCCTCTGGTCAACGTTCAGGCGGGCGACTGGCGTGGTTATGTCGAGTTCGAGGGCACGGCCTTTTTCGAGGACCCGGCCTTCCCGCAGCAGAGCAACAGCGACCTGTCGGTCGCGGCGGAACCCGAGTATATAAACGAATGGAATGACGGTGACGACATCTTCACCTTCAAGCCGTTCTACCGGATTGACCAGCGCGACAACAACCGCACCCACGGCGACCTGCGGGAACTGTCCTGGATACATGCCGCAGACGACTGGGAGGTGCTCGCCGGGGTCGGCAAGGTCTTCTGGGGCGTCACCGAGGCCGTACACCTGGTTGATATCGTCAATCAAACCGACCTGGTGGAAAGCTTTGACGGTGAGGAGAAGCTTGGCCAGCCGATGGTCGACCTCAGCCTCATCCGCGACTGGGGCGTCGTGGACCTGTTCGTGCTGCCCTGGTTCAGGGAGCGCACCTTCCCTTCGGAAGACGGGCGCCCGCGCTTTGCGATCCCTATCGATACAGATGACCCGATTTATGAGTCGTCTGCCGAGCAACGCCATGTTGACTTCGCCGCGCGCTGGTCCAACAGCATCGGCGCATGGGATATCGGCCTGTCGTACTTTTACGGCACCAGCAGGGAGCCACGTTTTGTGATCAAGCCCACTGCCGTCAACCCGGTGGCCGGCACGGTCAGCGAGACCAACCCGCTGTATGAAATCATCAACCAGGCCAGTATCGACCTGCAGGCGATCTATGGCAGCTGGCTGTGGAAGCTGGAGGCCTATACCCGCGGTGGACAGGGTGACCGCTTTGCAGCGGCTGCCGGTGGTTTTGAATACACCTTTGTCGGGGTACGCGAATCCGCCATTGATATCGGTGTCATTGCCGAGTACCTGTATGACGGCCGCGATGATGAAATCGGATCAAGCGACATTATGCCGGGCACACCCTTCTCGACCAGTCCGTTCCAGAACGACCTCGTGCTGGGCGCGCGCATTACCCTGAATGACATGCAAAGCACGGAGCTGCTGGTCGTCGGCATTGTCGACCTCGAAGGCAACGGCCAGACCTATACAATGGAAGCCAGCCGCCGCATCGGCAACAACTGGATCCTGGCACTGGAGGGGAGCGCCTTCAGCAACGTTCCCGAGAACACCTCACTGGTCAGTTTCAAGAAGGACAGTAATATCCGTCTGAAACTGACACGTTACTTTTAATATTTTACAGGCAGAGTGCCGGATTTTCTATAAAATAGCCACGGAATACACGGATGGACACGGAAAAATAAAAACATTTAGAGAAATTATTTAGTGTTCTTCCGTGTATTCCGTGGCCAATATTTTTTATGCGGGTTGCACCGGTTTCAGTATTACGGTGCACAGCTAGAATACTGTTTTTTCACGGCATGACAAATTCGTGAATGATTGGTCTGTCTGCCATTCCGGCAACCCGAATGGCAAGTGCCATTACATGCTCGTCCGTTGGTTTCATGATTGCCAGCTGCCAGTGTCGACTCGCGTCGCTTGACGCCACATCAAACCTGATTCCCCATTGCCCGGTATCCTGTTCCACGAAACAGTAGTCTTTCCTCGCATTCGCGATCCCGACGCCAAGGGCCTTGCAATAGGCTTCGCGTAGCGTCCAGTAGGTAAAAAACCTGTCCTGTAAGGCCTCGCCATCGAGTCTTTTCAGGACCTGCTTCTCACTGGCTGCGAACATCTTCTCCGCGATTGCCATCGGCTTACCCCGCGCCGACAGTCGCTCAACGTCGATACCACAATCGACCTCAAGGGTTACCACACAGGCTACCAGTCCGGTGGTATGCGTCAGGTTAAATCGCAGCCGCGGGGCGATATCCGGTGCCGATATTTCAGGCCGTCCGTATTGATTGCTGGAAAAGTGCCAGCTTGACGGATCGACATCAACGTAAGCAGACAGCACCCTGCGCAGCAGCGCATGCGCAACCAGGTAATGATGCCGGTCGCTGTCATAATGAAAACGCTGATAGCGTTCCCTTTCACCAGCCGAGAGCAGCGACTGGTATTCCTGCAATCTATCCGCGTCCGTAATGTCCTCCGGACAGGCCAGCCAAACATGGACTTGCTGCTGCAGTCGTTGCAGTAACTGTGGATTATCGCTCTGTAAGGTAGTCATCGACAGAACATTGTCTCACAGTTGCAGCGAATTACGGCTGTACACGGTCGACCGCATGAAAAACAGCAGGCCTGACTGTGACATCTTGCCGCATCCCGGACCCTGGTTGCCGTAACACGGCTGCCAGCGCATTATTAGCACATGGATAACCTGCCCGTTGAGTCCCGGGATGAAGTCGCCCGCAGGATCCTGCGGCGACTGTTCCTGCTGCGCAATATCACGATACTGGGCGCCGCGACCGGCATCATCATTGCCAGCAGCTTCTATGACCTGAGCCTGCCACTGCAACCCCTGACAGTCACGCTGCTGCTGCTGGCTGCCCTTGGCCTGCTGACGTGGCTGCGGCTCAAATCCCCGATGATCATCAGCAATACAGAGATTTTCCTGCAGATGCTGCTGGACATCGCCGCCATCACCAGTTTGTTCTATTTCACCGGCGGCGCGACCAACCCCTTCATCTGGTTCTACCTGCTACCACTGATCATTGCCGCGACCATCCTGCCACGTACCTATACCTGGTTCATGGCCGCACTGACAGTCGCCTGTTATTCCACCCTGTTTTTTTACAACGTGCCCCTGCCCCACAACGGCATGCATCACGATGGCGGCTTCCAGATGCATGTCTTCGGCATGTGGCTGGGGTTTGTCATGAGCGCGGGGTTTGTCGCGGTGATCATTGTCGGACTCGCGCATAACCTGCGTGAACGCGACCGCAAGCTGGCCAAGGCGCGTGAACAGGCCCTGCAGAACGAGCGCCTCGTGGCCCTGGGCACGCTGGCTACCGGTGCCGCACACGAACTGGGCACACCGCTGGGCACCATGGCCATCCTGACAGCGGAACTGGAACAGGAATATGTCGACAACTCGCACAGTGACTTGCACAGAAAACTGGGCATACTGCGAGAGCAGATTGAACGCTGCAAGGAAGCCCTGTCAGTGCTATCGGCATCGGTTGGCGCCGCCCGGGCCGAGTCCGGTCATCGCATGCCGGTCGGCGCCTACCTCAGCCAGGTCATCAGTGAATGGCAGGCGCAACGCCCGGATGCAATACTCGACTCGCATCCCGGGCAGACCAGCGAAAACAGTGAAATCATCGCCGAGCGTACCCTTACCCAGGCGCTGATCAATGTGCTGAACAATGCAGCTGATGCATCACCTGAAGCCGTGAGGCTTGACGGTAGCTGGACCAGCACCGCGCTGTCACTGGAAATCTCGGACCGTGGCCCCGGCCTGAGTGCCGACCTGCATGAGCAGCTGGGCAAGGCCCCTGTAACCACCAAGACAGAGGGTCTGGGCGTGGGCCTGTATCTTGCGCATGCCACCCTGCAACGGCTGGGTGGAGAACTGTCGATAAAAAAACGTCATCGGGGAGGCACAACCGTGCATATCACGCTGCCTTTGATTGCGGAGACCGGCAATGCTTGAGTGTCGCGAAAAATACAGCGTCACCGTGCTGTTTCCCGTCTTGTATGCCTGCGTGACTTCCCGCCGGACAAGTGAATGCAGGATACAGGCGAATGAATAAACAAAACGAAGAGCCGTCTGACGAGAACCCGGTATTATTGCTGGTCGATGACGACGAGGTCTATTGCCAAGTGCTGGGTGATGCGCTGGAGAAACGCAACTATGGCGTATCCACGGCACATAACCTCAGGGACGCCCTGCAGCTAGCCGCCCAGCTGGAACCGGAATATGCCGTTGTTGACCTGCGCATCGGCACGGAGTCCGGCCTGGAACTGGTAAAGCAACTTGCAGCACTCGATGAAAACACCCGCATTGTCATGCTGACCGGTTATGCCAGCGTCGCCACGGCAGTAGAGTCCATCAAGCTGGGGGCGATTCACTACCTCACCAAGCCGGCAACCGCCGATGAGATCGTCGCTGCCCTGCAGCGCACGCAAGGCGACAGCTCGGTCAGCCCCGCAGAGCAACCGCTGTCAGTGAAACGACTGGAATGGGAGCACCTGCAGAAAGTCCTCACCGAGCACGATGGCAATATCTCTGCGGCCGCGCGCGCCCTCAACATGCACCGCCGAACACTGCAACGCAAGCTCGCCAAGCGGCCGGTGAAGGAATAACGATAAAAAAAGGCCATCTTTCGATGGCCTTTTCCGTGCATATTACAATAGCGTTCAGAACAGGTATGAGTAGGAGACAGCATAAGCATCCTGACGCATCTTGATCTCGCCCGGTATACCGAAAGCGGTCTGTGAGGAACTGACCTTTTCCTCGAAGGCGTGCATATAGGAAAAATTCCATTCACTGCTGTTATTGGGCCGGTAGGTAAAACCAACCGTGGCATGCATCTTCGGTGTGGCCGGCGCAAGAATATTAAACAGTAACTGGTCATCAGGAATCGGCTGGTCATTGAAGGAATAACCGGCACGGAAGTTCCACTCGTTGTTGTAGCGATAATCTGCAGCCAGACGGTAGACGTTGATGTTTTCCCAGCCAAATCCGAGACCGTCATTCGCACCCAGCAGACCGCTACCTGGAGGAATACCGGGGCCAACGCCTGGCACAAAAATCGGGCCCGGATTGGAGATTGAATCCACACCCTCATAGTAGATGCGCTGATAATCAAACGACAGCTTCAGATCTGGTGTTGCTTTAAACGTCAGGCCAAGGGTAAGGTTTGCTGGAATGTCGAATTTTCCATCTTTGGCAAACAACTCGTCGTAGTCATTAAACTTGGTCATGTACACCTTGCTGGCAATCGCGGCACCCAGCGACAGCCTGGGATGCACCTCGCCAATCCACCCGACCCGCACGCCAGCACCCCATGACCAGTCATGGCCGTTGTTGGTCAAGCTGTCTGAAGGTGTTGAAGTAGTAGCACCGTTCGGGGCACATCCAAGAGCACCCGTTTCGGTAAAACACTGGAAGTTGCCCAGCCCGTAGGCACTGAAGCGCTGGATACCGATCAGCAACGAGGCACCCACCGTTTGCTTCTCATTAACCTTGAAGGACAGGGTCGGGGCAATGACGCCCTGGGCAAGATCCACACCCAGCGTTCCGACATTTTCTACCGGCACGCCAAAGCCGTTCAGCGTAGTCCCCTCAGGCACCTGGTTCGGTGAAAAACCGGGGCCACCGGGTGGCGGTGTAATAGCAGCAAAGAAGCCAATCGTTTCACTATAGAGGTTGCGGTCATAGGTAGTGTTCAAACCACCGTTACCATACATGCTGATACCCCAGTAGAGCTTGTCGTTTATCTTGCTGGTATAGCCCAGGCTCGGTACGAAAAACAGATTGCGACGGCTCTCGTCTTTGACATCAAAGGTCGCGCCCAGTGCTGATGTATCCAAAGAAGCACTACGGGGACCGGGAACGAAGAACTTTATACCCGCATCGACACGCTCTCCCACCAGTGCCATACCGGCAGGATTAACAGAAGCGGCCATAGCATCCTGTGGATTGGAAACAATGGCGCCGGCCATGCCCATCGACTTGGCGCCGTAGCCCAGACTGAAATAGCCGGTCGTTGCCGACACGGTAGTGGTCATTGCCAGTGCGGAAATGATGGACGCCGTCCTTAGCCATACAGATGTTATTTTCATATCATTACCCCTCGTTTAGATATCAGGTCCAGGCGCCCTTCACTGTCTTTGTAGTTGTTTTTATACAACATGAATGCCGCCGCTGATCGCAACTGTGACAAAGGGTTAGACAAAAGTCAACAACAGGTGTTGTTTCTATGTGGCATGTGCAGTAGTGTATGCACCACAGTCCGGGGGGATGCGTGAAAAATGACTTCAGCAGAAAGTTAAATCCGGTGGCACCACCACCATCCCGCCGAACGCAATCCAACCACACGAGGAGATGACCATGGCCAATGACCGTACTGTTTCACGTCGATTACACACCTGTGGTATTGCGGGGCTGCTTGCGCTATCAAGTAGCGCTGCGCTTGCCAGCAGCTTTGCACTGATTGAACAAAGCGTGAGCGGTATGGGAAGCGCTTACGCAATCGGCTCCGCCGGTATCGATGACGCCAGTACCCTCTATTTCAATCCGGCCACCATGACACGGCTGCCGGGATCGAACCTTACCGGCGGCCTGCAGATCGTTAACTCAAGAACCGATTTCAAGGGCAGCGCCGAGTACAACACCAGTAACGCGGCTCTTGGACCACCACCCGGTGCCGGGATCGCGGGATTTCCAATCAGCGGTGATTCCAAAACCAACCTTGACCTCACCGCTGCGGTCCCCATGGGCGCCATCTCTTACCAACTCAACGACAGGACCTGGCTGGGATTCACCGTTAACGCACCGTTCGGTCTAAAAACGGATTATGATGATGACTGGGTCGGCCGTTACCACGCTATCAAGTCCCAACTGTACACCTACAATTTCAACCCGAGCATCGCCTTCAAAATCAATGACCATGCGACCGTCGGCGTCGGTGTCAGTGCGCTGTATGCCGATGGTGAGCTTACACAAGCCGTAGATGGAGGCCTTGTTGCCGCACTGGGTGGCGCACCTATTGCCGGCTGGGTACCTGGATCAAGCACCAATGACGGCAAGGCCAAGCTGACAGGTGATGACTGGGGCTTTGGATTCAACTTCGGCTTGATGC
>JBATFE010000314.1:0-20842 GCA_049664445.1 Gammaproteobacteria bacterium | reverse complement strand
GTTCATCCATCCCGGCGATGAGTATGCCCTGCAGTCCATCGAGGATGACTGTTTCGCTATCACGGATATAACGCCGTAAACCATGGGTGCCAACCAGCGCCGGGATCTGCATGCTGCGTGCAAGAATCGCCGTATGTGACAGCGGGCCGCCGCATTCGGTCGCAAATGCGCTGATGCCCTGGTGTTCAAGCAACACGGTTTCAGCCGGGGTGAGGTCATAGGCGAGCACGATAGCGTTATCCAGGGGGATGCCGGCGTTGTATGCATCCTCCTGATCATCGTCCAGCAGGATCCGTTGCAGGCGATTGATGACATGGTCGACATCATCACGGCGGGTGCGCAGATAGGCATCATCTATCTGCTCGAATACCTCAACAACGGCATCACGCTGCAGCTTCAGTGCCCACTCGGCATTGCAGCCGTATTCACGGATGATGTCGACAGGCGTGGTGACCAGGGTAGTGTCACCGAGCATCAGCAGGTGGGTGTCGATGAAACCGGCGATATCGACACGGGTGTTTTCCGGGAGGCGACTGCGGATATCTTCAAGCTGCTGCCGGGCGCAGTTGACCGCTTTCAGAAAGCGTGCGACCTCATCTTCGACAAGGTGTTTCGGGATGGCGCTTTCAAGGACCTCTACCGTGCCACGCAGAATGATGTGTGCCTTGCCGATGGCAATGCCACGGGAGACGCCGATTCCGGAAAGTGCCAGGCTCATGTCCTGAATGATCCTCCGTTTACCTGATCAGGTGGGTACTGCTACTCGTGCTCGCCGAAGCGCCCCTCAACCAGCTGTATGAGACTGTCCGCGGCTTCGATTTCGTCATCACCCTGCGTAATGATGATCAGTTCGGTGCCGCGCGATGCCGCCAGCATCATTACGCCCATAATGCTTTTACCGTTGACATGCTGCCCGTTCCTGGCGACATCGACATTACAGGAAAACGACGATGCCGTTGTGACGAATTTGGCCGCCGCCCTGGCGTGCAGGCCGAGCTTGTTGATGATCGTGACGGGTCTTTCCTGCATGTCAGGACGCCTCTTCCGGGCTGGTGACGACAATACCTTCACGGGCGCCGTTTGCTGCTTTTTCACACAGTGCCTTGAGGTCCATATCCGGATAATTCAGTATGCGCAACAGCATTGGCAGGTTGGCACCCGAGATGACACGTGCATTGTGTGTGTCGATCAGGCGGTTCGCAATATTGCTGGGTGTGCTGCCATAGAGATCTGTCAGTACCAGTACGCCGCCGCCGTCATCAAGTTTTTCACAAAGCCCGCCTGCGGTCTCGAGCAACTGATCGGGATCGCAGTCCGGATCTACAGCAATGGCCTCTGCAGCCAGCGGACAAGCACTGAGAATCTCCTTCGCCGCATTCAGCATGTCATCGCCAAGGCTGCCATGCGTGATCAGTAACAGGCCGGTCATTATTCAAGTTCCCTGTGTCGTTTGACGACTTCAACCGCTTGCTTGTCCAGGTAGTGCGCCAGTTTTTCTACCAGGTACACCGAGCGATGCTGGCCGCCGGTGCAACCAATGGCAATGCTCAGGTAACTGCGGTTATCAGCCCTGAAGTGCGGTATCCATTCACCCAGGAAGTTCTCCAGTGATGTGTAGTACTGCCGGGCAATCGCTTCCCGGTCAAGGTATTCTATGACCGCGTCATCCATCCCGGTGAGGGCGCGCAGCGCGGGTTGCCAGTGCGGGTTGGGCAGGCAGCGTGCGTCGAACACGAAATCGGCATCTGCCGGTATGCCGTGCTTGTAGCCGAAGGAACGCAGCAGCAACGAAAATTCACTGTTGCCCGATTTGCCATGAAACTCCATGATCAGGTCGCGCAGCTGGTGAACATTGGTGCGACTGGTATCGATGAACATGTCGGTGTTGGCCGTAATCGGCGCAAGCAGTGCGCGTTCCTTTTCGATGGCATCTGCAAGCGGGATGCCTGTGCCGGACAAGGGGTGTTTGCGCCGTGTCTCGCTGAAGCGCTTCAGCAGGGTGGTATCATCGGCCTGCAGGAACAGGATCTTGCTGTGAATGCCCTTGTTTTTCAGCCCCTCGATAATTTCCGGAAAGTTGACCAGCTGGTCAGGGTGGTTGCGGGCATCGATACCAACGGCCACGTTAGCGCCATTTTTGTACGTCCGGCCCTTTATTTCGGTTGCAAATGCATCCAGCAGGCTCACCGGAAGATTGTCGATGCAGTAAAAGCCCATGTCCTCCAGCGCGTGCAGGGCAACACTCTTGCCGGATCCGGACAGGCCGCTGATGATGACCAGGTTCATTGGCGGGCGCTTTCGAGGCGGCGCTTCTGGCGGTCGATGAACGCCTGGCTGGCATCATAGCCCTTGGCATTGAGGATGTGGTTGCGTACCGCAACCTCCAGCAGCACCGCCAGGTTTCTGCCGGGCCCGACGGGCAGGGTGACTTCAGGTATGTCGACCTCCTGTATATTGCGCATCCGCTTGCTGCCATGCAGGCGATCTATCTGGGTGGCTTCCTCGATGTCCTGCAGTACAACAATGAGACGCAGGTTACGGTGCTGCTTGATGGCACTCGCGCCGAACATGGCGCGTACGTTGAGGATGCCGAGTCCGCGGACCTCGAGGAAGTCCTGCAGCATCTCGGGGCAGGTGCCGAGCAGGGTATCCGGCGAGACCCGGGAAAATTCGGGTGCGTCATCGGCAATCAGGCGGTGACCGCGCGTCAGCAGCTCCAGCGCCAGTTCGCTTTTGCCGATGCTGGAATCGCCGGTAATCAGTACGCCGGTGCCGAGCACTTCCATGAACACGCCGTGCAGGGTGATCTTGTCCGCGAAATAATTGGTCAGGTAGTGTTGCAGGTTCTCGATGATGTCCTGGCTGGGCAGGTCGCTCGACAGCAGTGGTATGCCGCTGGCGGTTGCGGCGGCTTCAAGGTCGTCCGGTGGCGGCAGGCGATTGGCGATCACGACGAGCGTTGTTTGTCCCGAGCACAATTGTGAGATGGTGTCCTTGCGGGAGTTCTTTTTCAGTGAATCGAGGTATTCCATTTCCTTGCGGCCGAGTACCTGAACGCGGTGCAGTGTGATCAGGTTCAGGTAGCCGACCAGTGAAATATCCGCGGATGTATCAGAGGAGGTATGCAGCGCCCTGTTTTTGTACTGTTCTCCTGCCAGCCAGATGAGCCCCAGCTTCTCCTGCAAGGCCTTGTACAGGGTCTCGATTTCAAGCGTTGTGCTCATGCGGTGATACGCTGTGACTCCCACTGATACAACTGTTCAAGCAGGCAGTCGCTGGATTCGCATGCCCGCAGCGCACTGCAGATGCCGGCATTGCTGAAAATCTCCGCGATAGTGGACAGCACCTGCAGGTGTTCCTCGGTCGAGTCCTCCGGTACCAGCAACGCGAACACCAGGTCCACCGGCTGACCGTCAGCGGTGTCGAAATCGACCGCTGCAGCCAGCTTGACGAAGGCACAGACCGGGTGTTCCAGGCCGGCCATCCTGCCATGTGGAATGGCCACGCCCTTGCCGAGCCCGGTACTGCCCAGTTTTTCCCGGTTCAGCAAGGCGTCGAAGATTTCATGTTGTGACAATACCGGCGAGCTGCTCGCAAGCAGCTCGCCAAGTTGTTCAAGCAGTCGTTTCTTGCTGCCAACCTCGTTACAGCAGGCAACACGATCGGCACTGAGTAGATCGGTAATTTTCATGGTGAATTCAGAAGGTCTGCAAGGCCCTGATACAGGTATCGGGGCTGTTTACAGCTCTCTTGCAATGGATCCCTCGCTACGGTGATGGTCAGTCATTTTTTCCTTGTGCTTCTTGACCTGGCGGTCGAGCTTGTCAACCAGTGAATCGATGGCCGCGTACATGTTCTCCTGTTCAGCATCGGCAAATATATTGCCCCCGGTGATGTGCATGGTTGCTTCAGCCTTGTGGCGCAGTTTTTCCACACTCAGCACCACATGTGTGTCGGTGACATGATCAAAATGGCGTTCCAGGCGTTCCATTTTGTTATTGACATATTCACGCAGAGGATCTGTTAAGTCGACATGATGTCCGGTCAGGTTGATTTTCATTGAGATACTCCTGTTTTGACGCCTAGGAAAGGCGCTTACGTTCGTTGGAAGGTGATATGGACAGTGACTCGCGGTATTTCGCGATTGTCCGCCTTGCTACATTGATGCCCTGTTCGGCAATAATACTCGCTATCTTGCTGTCACTGAGCGGTTTTACAGGATTTTCAGCGGCAACCAGTTTCTTGATGATGGCCCTGATGGCGGTGGCCGAGCATTCGCCGCCTGATTCGGTGCTGACATGACTTGAAAAAAAGTATTTGAATTCGTAAATGCCGCGCGGTGTATGCATATACTTGCGGGTGGTGACGCGGGAGACGGTGGATTCATGCATTTCAATGGCATCTGCAACACTGCGCAGCACCATGGGTTTCATGGCTTCATCGCCATGTTCGAAAAACCCCTGCTGGCGATCGACGATACAACTGGACACCTTGAGCAGTGTTTCGTGCCGGCTTTGCAGGCTTTTCAGGAACCAGCGTGCCTCCTGCAGGTTGTCACGTAAATAGTTATTGTCCTTGCTGTTGCTGCCGCGCTTGATCATGCTGGCATAGAGACTGTTAATGCGAAGTTTCGGTGTCGAGTCTGTGTTCAACTCAACCTGCCACCGGCCGTTCTTCTTGACGACGTAGACATCCGGGATGATGTATTCCGGCTCGGCCGTGTCGAATGTCGATCCGGGGCGCGGGTTGAGCGACTGAATGAGATGGATGACATGCTGCAAGTCATCGGTAGCCAGCTTCATCTTGCGGCCAAGCTTGGTGAAATTGCGATTGCTGAGCAGCCCGAAGTAGTCGCGCACAAGGATCCGTGCCTCTTGCAGCCAGGGTGTGGCCGCATCATATTGTTGCAACTGCAGTAGCAAATTTTCCTGCAGGTCCCGTGCAGCCACTCCGACAGGATCGAACTGCTGGATGCGGTGCAGTACCGCCCTGATTTCATCAGCCTCGATTTCCAGTCGATCATCAAGGTTCTTGTGGATCTCCTCGAGGCTGGTGGTGAGGTAGCCATCCTCATCAATGGAATCGATAATGATGCGGGCAATATGCTGGTCGCTATCAGAGAAGTGCGTCAGTTCGAGCTGCCAGATCAGGTGATCGTGCAGCCCCTCGCCGCTGACCGTAATGGTTTCCGTCATGTCCCGGCTGCCACCGGACTCCGGCGCGCTGTAGGAGGTTGCGCCGGTATCAAACACGTCTTCCCAGCTGCTGTCGGTGGCCAGTTCGTCCGGGATGGTCTCGGTATTTTCTTCTGCCGAGACCGGGGTGTCCCTGCTTGTGCCGTTGACGCCGCTGTCGCCCTCCTGGGCCTCCGCGCTGCCGGCTTCATCCTGCTCCAGCATGGGATTTGACTCGAGCGCGTCCTGTACTTCGCTCTGCAGCTCCAGGGTGGAAAGCTGTAACAGGCGGATCGCCTGCTGCAACTGCGGTGTCATGGTCAGGTGCTGACCGATTCGAAGTTGAAGAGATTGCTTCATAGGGTTTTATTTTTTGAACATATGTGGATACACACTGTTCTGATAAAAGTATAGTGCATTATCCATGCCACACAACAGATATATCGTCAGGCAGGGAGGCCTACAAACGGAATTCGCTGCCCAGATAGACGTCGCGTACGTGCTGATTATTAAGCACTTCATCCGGTGAGCCGGCAGCGATGACCTGTCCGGCATTCAGTATATAGGCGTGGTGACAGATCCCCAGCATCTCGCGAACGTTGTGGTCAGTGATCAGGACACCGATATCACGATCACAGAGATGCCCGATAATCTGCTGGATATCGATCACCGAAATCGGGTCAACGCCGGCAAACGGTTCGTCCAGCAGTATGAAGCGCGGGTTGGCCGCCAGTGCGCGCGCAATTTCAACGCGCCGGCGCTCACCGCCGGAGAGGCTGACACCGGCCTGGTCAGCCAGGTGGCCAATGTGTAATTCGTGCAGCAGTGATTCCAGTATTTCCTTGCGGTTTGCCTTGTTGAGGTCCTTGCGAATCTCGAGGACCGCCATAATATTGTCTGTGACGGACAGCTTCCTGAACACCGAGGCCTCCTGGGGCAGGTAGCCGAGTCCATGGGCGGCACGTTTGTGCATGGGTTCTTTGGTGAGGTCAACGTTGTCCAGTTCAATACGTCCCTCGCCGCAGGGCACCAGCCCGACGATCATGTAGAAGCAGGTGGTTTTCCCGGCGCCGTTCGGTCCCAGCAGACCGACAACCTGGCCGCTGCTGACCGACAGCGAGACGTCATCAACCACCCGTCGCGATTTGTAAGACTTGCCGAGGCTGATTGCATTGAGGACACTCATGGTGCTTCAGGCCCGGGTAGCAATGTGGGTGCCGGTGCCGGTGCGGTGATGGGTGCCGGTGGATTGTCAGCCTGCCTGTCGTTTTTGTTGCTGTCTTTATCCTTGTTTCTGTCCTTGTTCCTGGGCTGCAGGGTAATATGAACACGACCACTGTCACCGCCGCCGCCCGCATCGACGGTGTCATCTTTCAGATTGAAAACAATGCGATCGCTGCGGAATTCCTCGTCACCGGATTCCCAGATGCGTGCCTTGTCGAGCAGGATAATGCGCTCATCGATGGCGTAGTATTCAATGCGTCCGGCTTCTGCATGCTGGTCGACGGTTTTGCCTTGCGGTCGCTGCACATAGGTCGCCGGGTTGCCGGTGAGGACAATGGTGTCAAGCTTTTTGTCGGTGAGTTGTACCGTCATCCTGTTGCCGGTAAAAATGAGCGTACCCTGTTGCAGTCTAACGTTGCCCTCGTAGACGCTGAATCCGGTCTTGTCATTCAGGCTGGCCTTGTCTGCCTCGATGGTGATGGGCTGCTCACGGTCGGCATCCAGACCCCACGCGGTCAGCGGCAGCAGGGCGCACAGCAGCAGCAGGCTGCGCCGGCAGCAGGCACGAAAGGGGTTAGCTGATGACATCATAACGGCCCCGGACACTGGATCCGAGTTCCAGCGTGTCGTTTCTGAAATCGGCCTTTACACCCACACCCTCGATCCGGAACTGGCCGGAGGTAATGGTCGCCGCGTTGTCCGTTTCGGCCAGTTCTTCTTCCGGTTTGACCAGCAGATCGCTGGTCACGATGTGCAGCGCGCTGCCGGCGGCGGTCTGCCGGCGCCTGATGTCAACGGCACCCAGCAACCAGATGATGTCAGCGTCCTCGTTGGTCTCGCCCTGTTCCGACCTGATGCGCCAGCTGTCACCACCGGGTTGCAGTATCCTGATGTCGGGTGCCTCGAGATTGAAGCGTTCCTCGTTCGGGTAGTGTGTCATGCGACGTGCCACGACACGGTATTCCAGCTGACCCTGTTCATTCATGACTTTCAGGTCCAGCTCTTCGACAAAGGCATCGGGACCGCTGGCACTGGCGGCGGTGCGCTGCAGGCCGGTTTCCTGCTGCAACAGAAACCAGCCACTGCCCGTAACCAGCAGTAACAGCAGCCCGTAGAGAACGATTTGCCGGCCGTTCACAGGTAGCTGCTCATTTCCTGGTCCAGTACACCCTGTGCTTCCATCAGCATCTCGCAGACATCGCGCGCGGCGCCACGACCGCCGCATCGGGGTGTCTGCCAGTGGCTGTGCTGGCGTACCAGCGGGTGCGCATCCTGTACCGCAATGGCAAGACCGACGCGGCGCATCACCGGCAGGTCAACGACATCATCACCGACATAGGCCGTCTCCGCGGCGCTGATCCCCAGATCACGGGCCAGCATCTCGTAGGCCGGCAGTTTATCCAGCTGCCCCTGGTAGACATGCTCTATGCCGAGATTTTTCATTCGGTGTTCAACGACCTGTGAGGTTCTGCCGGTAATGATGGCGACGGTAACGCCGTGCCTGATGAGCATCTTTATGCCGTGCCCGTCCTGCGAGTGGAAGGCCTTGTACTCCTGGCCGTCATCGCCGACAAACAGGCTGCCATCGGTGAGCACGCCGTCGACATCAAAGATGAGCAGGCGAATACGTGAAGCTTTTTCGAGTATGTCTTTCATGGCTACATTCTGTCGTGTTATACCACGCCGGCGCGCAGCAGGTCGTGCATATTGAGCGCACCGACCAGTTCATTGCCGTCATCAACGACGGGGAGGGCGTTGATTTTGGTGCTGTCCATGATCTGCAGGGCCTCGGCGGCGAGCATGCCGGGATGCACGGTCTTGCAGTCGGCCGTCATGACATCCCTGACGACGGCGTCATGCAGATCAATCTTGTGATCAATGGTACGGCGTAAATCGCCGTCAGTGAATATGCCGGCCAGCTTGCCGTGTGCGTCAACGACGGCGGTCATGCCGAGTCCCTTGCGGGTCATTTCCATGAGGGCGTCGGTCAGCGGCGTATCGATGCTGACCCTGGGTATGGCATCACCGGTATGCATCAGGTCATCGATCAGCAGTAACAGGCGCCGCCCCAGGGCACCGCCGGGATGCGAACGCGCGAAGTCCTCTTCGGTGAATCCGCGTGATTCCAGCAGCGCAACCGCGAGTGCATCACCCATGGCCAGTGCCGCGGTGGTGCTGGCTGTCGGTGCCAGGCCCAGCGGGCAGGCTTCCTTCTCGACGCTGACATTGATATTCGCCGTGGCGGCAAGTGACAACGTTGACTGCGGATTACCCGTCATGGTGATCAACGGTACATTGAGCCGTTTGATGAGCGGCAGGATGGTGACCAGCTCGCCGGTTTCCCCGGAGTTGGACAGCGCCAGTACCACATCAGCCGCGGTAATCATGCCGAGGTCGCCGTGACTGGCTTCACCGGGATGGACGAAAAAGGCCGGCGTACCGGTGCTCGCCAGGGTAGCGGCAATCTTGCCGGCGATGTGCCCGGATTTGCCCATGCCGGTGACGACCACGCGGCCCCTGCACGCCAGCATCAGGCGGCAGGCCGCGATGAACGAGGGCAGCCTGATTTCCCTGGCCAGACCGCGAATGGCCGCGGCTTCCGTGTCGATGACGGCGAGCGCGAGGTCCTGCAGTTTGCGTTCATTCATGGGCGCATCGTGTCACGGTTAAGCCGGGTACGGGGTGCTTGCATTGCTGGCCATGGATTCCATGGAAAGTCAGGCAAGTATATCTGGCAAGGCATTTATTTTCTGTGACTTTCTGTAAATTCCGTGGCCATAATAGCCGTCTTTGCCGGGCCGGGCCAGTACTGGATCCTTGCGGTTGCGCCACGCGCCATGCGTACCCATTGAAGTATAACAGGGTCTGCCGGGCGCTAAACCCAGGCAGGGCAGGCGCCACGCAAAAATATCGTCATCGGGGCAACTCTTGGACGGAAACTGCATTATCATACACGCCGCTGTCGACAGACCAAACGCTTGCCTCCTGAAATGCCTGACACGAAAGCAAACGAAAACAATCAACTGCAGGATGCTGTGGTGCAAATCCGGGGCCTGTATTTTTCGCACGGCGACCGCCTGGTGTTCGATGGCATTGACCTGGACATTGCGCCGGGCAAGGTGACCGCCATCATGGGGCCCAGTGGCACTGGCAAGACAACCCTGCTGAAGCTCATTGGCGGGCAGCTGCGTCCGGCTGCCGGGTCTATTCGTGTGCACGGTGAAGAGGTCCCGGAGTTAAGCCGCGCGGCGTTATACCGGTTGCGCAAACGCATGGGCATGATGTTTCAAAGCGGCGCGTTACTGACGGATATCAGCGTCTTCGAGAATGTCGCCTATCCCATTCGTGAACACACGCGCCTGCCGGAAACACTGCTGCGCGACCTGGTGCTGATGAAACTGCAGGCGGTGGGACTACGGGGTGCTGCTGACCTGATGCCCGCTGCATTGTCCGGTGGTATGGCCCGACGCGTGGCACTGGCACGCGCCATTGCACTCGACCCGATGATGGTGCTTTACGATGAACCGTTTACCGGCCAGGACCCGATCTCCATGGGTATCCTGGTGAAGCTGATCCGTGAATTGAATGATGCACTGGGCCTTACCAGTGTCGTGGTGTCGCATGACGTGCTTGAAACGGCTGCCATTGCTGACTATGTGTACCTGCTGTCCGAGGGCAGGGTAGTTGACCATGGCCCTCCCGATGCACTCCGGGACTCAAGCTCTGCATGGTCGCAGCAGTTCCTGGAAGGACGACCCGACGGTCCCGCCGCCTTTCACTACCCGGCAGCGGATTTCAGGGATGATCTGTTGCGCGGCGGCCGGGACAACTGATGCTGGATGCGCTGCAGTACCTCGGCCGGGCCACGCTGGATTTTTTTGAACGCCTCGGGCGGGGACACCTGTTGCTGCTGCAGATACTGGCGAAGTTGCCGGGCATCCTGCTGCGGCCGCGACTGGTGCTGGTGCAGCTGTATTCCGTGGGGGTGCTGACGCTGGTGATTACCCTGGTGTCCGGCACGTTCGTCGGCATGGTGCTGGGTTTGCAGGGTTATAATACGCTGGTCGATTTCGGCGCCGAGGAGTCGCTGGGCGTGGTCGTGGCGCTGTCGCTGGTGCGGGAACTGGGTCCGGTGGTGTCGGCGCTGCTGTTTGCCGGTCGGGCAGGCTCGGCACTGACGGCCGAGATTGGCCTGATGAAAGCAACGGAACAGCTGTCCGGGATGGAGATGATGGCGGTCGATCCCGTACAGCGGGTGCTTGCGCCGCGTTTCCTCGCGGCATTCTTGTCCATGCCGCTGCTGGCCGCCATCTTCAGTGCCGTGGGTATCTACGGGGGCTACCTGGTGGGTGTTCCCTTGTTGGGGGTTGATGACGGCGCGTTCTGGGGGCAAATGCAGGGTGCAGTGGATCTGCACGATGACATATATAATGGTGTGATCAAGAGTATTGTGTTTGGCTTCGTCGCGGGGTGGATCGCCCTGTTTGAAGGCTATGATGCGACCCCGACCGCTGCAGGTGTCAGCCGGGCAACCACCCGCACGGTGGTGCACACCGCACTGGCCGTACTGGGGCTGGACTTCGTACTCACCGCGTTGATGTTTGGGCACTAGAGGAGCGTTACTTGAACAGCAGAACAGTCGAGATAGGTGTCGGCGTGTTTGTCGCCCTGGGAATTGCAGCCTTGTTCATGCTCGCCATGCAGGCCAGCAATCTCAGCACCATGAGCACTGGTGACGGCTATATCATCACTGCCGGCTTCGAGAATGTCGGTGGGCTAAAGGAGCGTTCCGCGGTGACGGTGTCGGGTGTGCGCGTGGGTCGTGTTGAATCCATCGATTACGACCATACCAGTTTCGAGGCGGTGGTCAGTTTGCGTATCGATGCGCAACACGACAGCTTTCCTGTAGACACATCGGCCAGCATCTATACCTCCGGCCTGCTGGGTGAACAGTATGTTGCACTGGAACCCGGCGGTGCACTGGAAAACCTGGTCGCCGGTGATCGCCTGCAGTTGACACAGTCGGCCCTGGTGATGGAGCAGGTCATAGGACAGTTCCTTTACAGCGCCGCTGCCGATAAAACCGAACAGGCCAGTCCGTGATGCAACGACCCGTGATCAATCCGGCGGCTGTTCGTGCTTGCAGGCTGCTGCTGGCGCTGCTGCTGCTTGTGCCTGTCCGCGCCCTGGCAACTGATATTGCGCCGCAGGAACTGGTGCGCGTTACCTCGTCACGCATGCTGGACGCGATGCACGAGGAGCAGGGTATGATTGCAAAGGATGCGGCGCATCTCTACCAGCTGGTCGAACAAATCGTACTGCCATATTTTGATTTCCGGCGCATGAGTCAGTGGGTGCTGGGCAGGAACTGGCGCGTGGCAACAACGCAGCAGCGTGAACAGTTTGTCGAGCAATTCAGGCAGTTGCTGGTGCGAACCTACAGCACGGCGCTGTTTGAGTATGCCGACGAGGAAATCGTGTACCTGCCGGTTGCCGGGGAAAAGGGGGGTGCAAATGTGATGGTGCGTACCGAGATCAATCAACCGGGCGTCGGCGTGATTCCCATTACCTATTCCATGTACCCGTCGGGCAACGGCTGGATGGTCTATGATATATCCATCAGTGGCGTCAGCCTGGTGACCAACTACCGTTCCACCTATGGCAGTATTATTCGCAAGGATGGCATCGACCACCTCATCAATCAGCTGACAGAGCGCAACAGGTCGCACGCTGATGGCTGAAGCCACGCTGGTCGATAATGGCGCAGGCAGCTGGCTGCTGCAGGGCGAACTGGGCTTCCAGTCTGTGTCAGCCGTGCTGCAGGATGCCGGCACCCGCATGCAGGGTGAACCCCGCCTTGAAGTGGATCTCAAGGGTGTCACGCGGTCTGACAGTGCCGGCCTTGCACTGCTGGTGGAGTGGTTGCGTGAGTCGGAGAATGCCGGGAATGAAATCGTGTTTATCAATGTACCGGATCAGTTGCTGTCTATCGCCCGTGTCTGCGGCCTCGACGAGATACTCTCGCTGGGCTGATGCCGGTTTTTCAAGTCCAGGGGAATACAACGTTATGCAGGGTAGTGAACTCGAGTCAATAATAAAAGCAGGTATTGCGGATGCAGAGGTGGTCGTGAACGGCGATGGCGACCATTTCGAGGCCACTGTTATCAGTCAACAGTTCGAGGGTCGTTCCATGGTGCAGCAGCACCAGATGGTCTATGCGACACTCGGTGATCGCATGGGGGGCGAGATACATGCGCTGGCCCTGCATACCTATACACCCGGTGACTGGGCCCAGCAGCGCCGTATTCAGTAAAGCCCGCGACCGTGGACAAATTAATCATCACGGGCGGCAATGTACTGGAGGGAGAAATCCGTATATCCGGGGCGAAAAATGCTGTGCTGCCCATCATGGCAGCGACCCTGCTGGCTGACAGTCCCGTCACCATTCGCAATGTTCCCCATCTGCACGATGTCACCACCACCATGGAACTGCTGGGCCGCATGGGTGTGCACCTGACGTTGAACGAGAAGATGGATATCGTGGTCGATGCCACTACCATCAATTCCCTGTATGCCCCCTATGATCTGGTGCGCACCATGCGTTCATCCATCCTGGTACTGGGCCCGATGCTGTCCCGCTACGGCAGTGCCGATGTTTCCCTGCCGGGCGGTTGTGCCATCGGCTCACGTCCGGTGAACCTGCACATCAAGGGCCTGCAGGCCATGGGCGCGGATGTGGAAGTCATCAATGGTTACATCAAGGCGCGTGTCGATCGTCTCAAGGGTGCGCGGCTGGTGATGGACATGGTGACGGTCACCGGCACCGAGAACCTGATGATGGCAGCGACACTGGCAGATGGTGTCACGGTGATCGAGAACGCGGCACGTGAACCGGAAGTGGCCGATCTGGCCAACTGCCTGAACTGCATGGGCGCGAAAATCAGCGGTGCCGGTTCGGACACCATCGTCATTGAGGGGGTGGAGCGCCTTTCCGGTACGGAGTACAAGGTGGTGCCAGACCGGATCGAGGCCGGCAGCTACCTGGTGGCCGCGGCCATCACCGGCGGTCACATAAAGGTCAAGGACGCGCGCCCGGACATCATGGATGCCGTGCTGCAGTCACTGCGCGAGGCCGGCGCTGATCTTACCGTCGGCGATGACTGGATCGAGCTGGATATGCATGGCAGGCGTCCGCGGGCGGTTAACGTACACACGGCCCCGTACCCGGCATTCCCGACCGATATGCAGGCGCAGTTTACGGCCCTGAATGCGCTGGCAGAAGGCACGGGAACCATCACCGAGACGGTGTTCGAGAACCGTTTTATGCATGTTCAGGAGATGCAGCGCATGGGTGCGCAGATTCAGCTCGAGGGCAACACGGCGATCTGCACCGGTGTGGAACGTCTTGCCGGTGCCCCGGTCATGGCGACCGACCTGCGCGCCTCGGCCAGCCTGGTACTGGCAGGGCTGATGGCCGATGGCGAAACCACCATTGACCGCATTTATCACATTGACCGCGGCTATGAACGCATCGAGGAGAAGCTGGCACAACTCGGCGCCGATATCCGGCGTGTGCCGTCCTGAGCCTGATAAATAAAACATAATGGCCACGGAATCCACGGAAGCACACGAAAAGATTTTCAATAAGGCTTTTATTGTTCCGTGTGCTTCCGTGGCTATTAACTAATCGAACCGGCAATAATGGTGTTGCCACTGCCGGCGCTTGTAAATTGGCAGTATCTGCCTGACACTTGAACCCCATGAATAACGCACTGACGATCGCCCTTTCCAAGGGCCGTATTTTCGAGGAGACCCTGCCGCTGCTGGCTGCCGCCGACATCGAACCGATCGATGATCCTGAAACCAGCCGCAAGCTGATTCTTGACACCAACCAGGCCGATGTGAAACTGGTGATTATCCGTGCCGCGGATGTGCCCACCTATGTCGGCTACGGGGCTGCTGATATGGGCGTTGCCGGCAAGGATGTCCTGCTGGAACACGGCGGCGAGGGCCTCTACGAACCGCTGGACCTGAAGATTGCACGCTGTCGCCTGATGGTTGCTGGACCCGAGGGCAAACACAACGGCCAGGGGCGTCTGCGGATTGCCACCAAGTATGTGAACAGCACGCGGCGTTTTTATGCCGACCGCCAGGAGCAGGTGGAAATCATCAAGCTGTACGGCTCCATGGAACTGGCGCCACTGGTAGGCCTGGCCGACCGCATTGTTGACGTGGTGGACACTGGAAATACCCTGAAGGCCAACGGCCTGATGCCGCTGGAACATATCGCCGATATCAGTTCGCGGCTGGTGGTTAACAAGGCCTCCATGAAAATGAAACACGCCCGTATCACGGCGTTTGTCGAGCGCCTGAAGACGGCTGTAGGATAAGGTTGAGCCGGCTGCCATATTCTTTTATTAGCCACGGAATCCACGGAATAACACGGAACAATTACTTGTAAGGCTTTTATTTTTTCGTGTTCTTTCGTGGATTCCGTGGCCATTATCATGTTTGTGTTTATCGAACCGAACCGGTACGACTGACACCATTAACACTTCCTGTAGGCGGATTGCATGTCTGACATTGCCCGATTAAACAGCCAGGCTCCTGACTTCGAGGCCGCTCTTGAGCGACTGCTGGACTGGGAGCAGGGTGCCGACCCGGCGGTTGAAGCCGTGGTACGCGACATCATTGCGGATATTCGCCTGCGCGGTGATACGGCACTGCTTGATTACACCATGCGCTTCGATCACTGGAGCGCTGCCACGCCGGGCGATCTTGAGCGTTCGCTGCACGACTGCCAGCAGGCGCTCGCCGCGATTGATGTCCGGCAACGCGAGGCCCTGGAACTGGCAGCTGCCCGCGTGCTCGCCTATGCCGAGCATCAGAAACTGGAGTCCTGGTCCTACACCGAGGTGGACGGTACCGTGCTCGGTCAGCAGGTGATGCCGATGGACCGGGTGGGGCTGTATGTCCCCGGTGGCAAGGCGGCATACCCGTCATCCGTACTAATGAATGCGATCCCGGCAAAGGTCGCCGGGGTGGGTGAATTGATTATGGTAGTGCCCACGCCGAATGGCGAGGTGAACAACATGGTACTGGCGGCGGCCGCGATTGCCGGTGTCGACCGCGTGTTTGCGATCGGCGGCGCACAGGCCGTCGCCGCGCTCGCCTGGGGCACGGATACCATTCCGCCGGTCGACAAGATTGTTGGACCCGGCAATGCCTATGTGGCGACCGCCAAGCGCATGGTCTTCGGCAAGGTCGGTATCGATATGATTGCCGGGCCCTCGGAAATCCTGGTGATCTGCGATGGCCGCACGGATCCCGACTGGATCGCGGTGGACCTGTTTTCGCAGGCGGAACACGATGAAGATGCCCAGTCCATACTGGTCAGCCCGGACGGTGAATTCCTTGAACGGGTCATGGCCAGTATCAGCCGCCTGTTACCGGAAATGCCAAGGGCCGATATCATCCGCGCCTCGCTGCGCGGGCAGGGCGCCCTCATCCAGGTGCGCGATATGGATGAGGCGATATCGATCGCCAACCGGATGGCGCCGGAACACCTGGAGCTGTCGGTCGCGGATCCGCAGCCGCTTGCCCGGCAGATACGCCATGCCGGCGCTATCTTCATGGGCCGCTATACCGCGGAAGTGCTCGGCGATTATTGTGCCGGGCCCAATCATGTGCTGCCGACGTCGCGCACGGCGCGTTTTTCATCGCCGCTGGGTGTGTATGATTTCCAGAAACGCTCCAGCCTGATTGAGTGTTCGGCTGAAGGCGCCAGCACACTCGGCAAGACAGCCGCGATACTGGCGCACGGCGAGGGGCTCACCGCGCATGCCCGCTCGGCCGAGGTGCGGATCAAAGAGTAGTGATCAACCCGGTGAATACAAATACTATGGCCACGAAATCCACGGAAGGCACGAAAAAATAAACGCCTTACCAGAATTATTTCCGTGTTCTTCCGTGGATTCCGTGGCGATTAATAAACAGGGATTGACGCCCGGTTTGTAATGACAATGACCATGCAGGAAAAAATCGACAAACTGGTGCGTCCGGAGATCAGGGCATTAACGGCCTATCATGTGCCGCCGTCGAACGACCTGATCAAGCTCGATGCCATGGAAAACCCGTGGTCGTGGTCGCCCGGGTTACGGTCTGCCTGGCTCGATGCCTTGCAGTCCGTTGAGATCAACCGTTACCCGGACCCGTCTGCGCGTCAGCTGCACGCCAGTATGCGGGCGGCTATGGCGGTGCCGGCATCGGCCGCTGTCATCCTCGGCAATGGTTCCGACGAGCTGATCCAGATGATTATCCAGACGGTTGCGAGTCCGGGCCGGGTGGTGATGGCGCCGGATCCGACCTTCGTCATGTATCGCCAGATTGCAACGGTCGCCAACATGGGTTACGTGGCCGTACCCCTGCAAGCGGATTTTTCCCTTGATGAAGAGGCGATGCTGGCGGCGCTTGAAGAGCAGCAACCGGCGGTGACCTTTTTGTCCTATCCGAACAACCCCACGGCCAATCTATTTGATGCCGGCAGCCTGCGCAAGATCGTGTCCCGGGCAGACGGGCTGGTGGTCATCGACGAGGCCTATGCACCGTTTACCGATGCCAGCTTCATGCCGGATATCGGTGACTACGACAACCTGCTGGTGTTGCGCACGGTGTCGAAAATGGGGCTGGCCGGTTTGCGTCTGGGGCTGCTCGCCGGTCCACCGGCCTGGCTGGAACAGATCGACAAGACCCGTTTGCCCTACAACATCAGCGTGATCAACCAGGTCACCGGCCGCTTCGCGCTGGCGCACACTGACATCTTCGCGGCACAGGCGCGCGAGATTCGCGCGCAGCGCGCGCTACTCATCAACGGCCTGCAGGCATTGCAGCCGTTAACGGTGTTTCCGAGCGAGGCCAACTTTATCCTGTTTCGCACACCCCGTGGTCAGGCGACAGCGCTGTTCGAGGGCCTGAAATCGGCCGGCATCCTGATCAAGAATCTTGATGGTTCAAACCGCTTCCTGCAGGATTGCCTGCGCGTCACCGTCGGATTGCCCGAGGAGAATGCGGCCTTCCTGGCCGCACTACGGAAGCTGTTGCAGGCGGTCTAGTACGCTTTTAAAGAAATAAATAATAGCCACGGAATCCACGGAAGAACACGAAAAAATAAAAAACTTTCAAGAAATAGTTCCGTGTTCTTCCGTGGATTCCGTGGCTAAAAAATAAAAGCTACGCAGTGCATAGCTTATACATCCGTGGTTATCAAACTGGCCTGTCGCTATTTTACAGCCGGTCTTTTGGTTTAACCCTGCCCGGGCGCTGCATGATCTGCACCCGCGCGGTGAAGGGCACATCTTTCCGGTAGCCCGTCAGCGTGATGAAGGTGCCGGGCTGTTGTTCGGAAATGGTCTTCATGGCCTCGCTGGTTTCCTCGACCATGTTGCCGTTGATGGCAATCACGATATCGCTCGGTTCCAGACCGGCCTTGCCCGCCGGACCATCACGCATGACCCCTCCGATCAGCATGCCCGGGTGGTACGTCAGGCCGTAGGTTTTCGCCAGCTGCGGGGTCATATCCTGGGCCTCGATACCAAGCCAGCCACGAACCACGTGGCCCTTTTCGATGATCTGCGTCATGACGCCCTTGGCGAGATTGATCGGGATGGCAAAGCCGATGCCCTGTGAACCGCCGCTGCGGCTGTAGATCGCCGAGTTGATGCCAATGAGTTCACCCCGGGTGTTGATCAGGGCTCCGCCGGAATTGCCCGGGTTGATGGCGGCATCCGTCTGGATAAATTCTTCATAGGCGGTAATGCCGAGATGATCGCGTCCGGTGGCACTAATGATGCCGGACGTCACCGTCTGGCCCACACCAAACGGATTGCCGATGGCCAGTACCACGTCGCCGACGCGCTGTTTGCCGGAGTCGCCAATCACTATGCTGGGCAGGTTGTCGGTGTGGATGTAGAGCACGGCCAGATCAGTATCCTCATCGATACCCGCCACCGTGGCCTGCGCGCTGCGGCCATCCGAGAGCAGTACCTGTATCTGATCGGCACCTTCAATGACGTGATTGTTCGTCAGTACATAGCCCTGGGCGCTGATCAGCACGCCGGAACCCAGGCTGGTTTGTATTCCCTTGCGTGCCCTGGCAAAGCTGTCGCCAAAAAACTGCTGGAAAACAGGGTCTTCCAGCAGTGGATGAACACGCTGGGTGATCACCTTGGATGTATGGATATTGACCACCGCCGGGATGGCCTTTTCTACGGCATCGGCGTAGGAGACCGGTCCATTCCAGCCGCCCGGTCTGGCGTCCGCGCCAGCTGCGTGTTCAGCGTCTTCCATGGTTTCGCGGACTTCGACAATACGGTTGTCGTCACGCAATAGCGCGGGTTCGACCAGCAGCACATAGAGAAAGGCTACAGCGAGTCCGGCCATGACCGTTTGCAGGATAAAGGAAAATAATTTGCGAATCTTCATGGGTGAGATACCCTGTGGCCGGTTGATTGTGGATGAATGATTAGCTGCACCTTAGCAGGATGTGATGCCATGGTAACCCTGAAAGCACTGCTTGATTATACTAACAGCCTGTTGTCCATCGACAGCTTTGCGGATTACTGCCCCAATGGTCTGCAGGTTGAGGGTAGAGTAAAAATCGCCCGCCTGGTCAGTGGTGTCACCGCCAGTATGGAATTGATCGAGGCGGCTATCGACGCACGTGCCGATGCCATCGTGGTGCATCATGGTTATTTCTGGAAAGGCGAGGATGCCTGTGTGACCGGTATGAAACGCGCCCGCCTGCAACGCCTGCTGGGAACCGATACCAGCTTGCTGGCCTATCATTTGCCCCTGGATGCGCACCCGGAACTCGGCAATAACGCACAGCTGGCAGAACTGCTCGGGTTTCAGCGCCAGGGAACTTTCGGCAATGACGACGGCCTGTCACTGGCGCAGTACGGCAGTTTACCGCAATCCCTGACTGCAGCGGCGCTCGGCGGGCTGATCCATGAGCGTCTCGGGCGGATGCCCCTGCATGTGCCAGGCCGTCAATCGACGATTCAAACCGTGGGCTGGTGTACGGGGGCGGCGCAGTCCTATATCGATGCGGCCGCAGCGCAGGGGCTGGATGCCTTCATCAGCGGTGAGATTTCAGAACAAACAGTGCATGTCGCACGCGAGTGCGGTATCCACTATTTTGCTGCCGGCCATCATGCGACCGAGCGTTACGGGGTCAGGGCGCTGGGACAGCACCTCGCAGGGCAGTTTGCTATCGAACACCGCTTCATCGATATCGATAACCCGGTCTGATGTCGCCATGGATAAAATCAGGGCAATCAGGCAGTGCTTTTTCCCTTTCACCCCTTGACCTAGTCGGGTTGTTAGACCATCCTATGCGGTTCTTGTGGTGCGCATGAAATAAATCAGAATATTCCGAAATAGTTAAGCTGCCTCTGAGCGCTGCGTTCGTCGGGATATCGCGCATAACTAGCTGATTTTATTATCATAATCTGGAGATTGCCATATGAGTGGCGATAACACCAATACAGGCAGACGCCGGTTTTTAACGGCCGCGACCACGGTCGTTGGCGCGGTTGGAGTCGGTTTCGCGCTGGTTCCCTTTGTATCTTCCATGCAACCCAGTGCGAAAGCACGCGCCGCCGGGGCACCGGTCCGCGCTGATATCAGCAAACTGGAGCCGGGGCAGATGATCCGGGTGAAATGGCGCGGCAAACCCGTGTGGCTGGTGAAGCGCACCAATGAAATGCTGGAATCACTGGCAAAGGTGGTTCCCGACTTGCGTGACCCGGATTCGCTGGAGCCGATGCAGCCGGACTATGCACAGAACGAGTTTCGCTCCATTAAACCCGAAATCCTGGTGACGGTCGGCATCTGTACTCACCTCGGTTGCTCACCGACCTACCGACCGGATGTGGGTGCTGCTGATCTTGGTGCGGACTGGCTGGGGGGCTTCTTCTGCCCTTGCCACGGTTCGACATTTGACCTGGCAGGTCGTGTCTACAAGGGGGTGCCGGCACCGCTGAATCTCGAAATTCCGCCGTATCGCTACCTCAGCGACAACGAGCTGGTGATCGGTGAAGACGGAGGGGCCGCATAATGGGCGAAAAATGGAACAAGGGTGTACTGGGCTGGATCGATGCGCGCTTCCCGCTCAGCAAGATGTGGTACGAGCACCTTGCCGAGTACTACGCGCCGAAGAACTTTAATTTCTGGTATTACTTTGGCTCACTGGCGCTGATGGTGCTGGTGCTGCAGATTGTCACCGGTGTCTGGCTGACCATGAACTACAAGCCGGATGCAACGCTGGCCTTCAATTCAGTCGAATACATCATGCGCGATGTGAACTGGGGCTGGTTGATTCGCTACATGCATTCGACCGGTGCGTCGATGTTTTTCATCGTCGTCTATCTGCACATGTTCCGCGG
>JBATFE010000313.1:0-16528 GCA_049664445.1 Gammaproteobacteria bacterium | reverse complement strand
CTGGCCATCGATGCGGTCATGGAAAATGATGAGCAGGCGGCTCAGGAGGTCATTGGCATGAAGGCCGACATCGGCCGCCTGATGGAGTCCGCGGCCATGCACGAGTCCAGACGCCTGGTTGCGGAAGAACCGAACCGCCTGGCCGCCTACACCCTGGAAATCGACATCATCGAGAAGCTGAAACGCATCTATTACTTTTCCAAGCGCATGGCAAAGGCCGTCATGCCAGAGGAAGTACCGGAACGTGCCGCATGATAATACCCCGTGCTGCTGCCGGGTAATTGCCCGGCGTGCAATACCTGCCATAAACAACCGTCATTGCAGGATGCTTCGTTTTGCAGTTTGGCCCGCAAGGCCTGCACGGGATTCGGCAGGCTCAGAGGCCGATGACAGGACGGGTCGAATGCTCCGCGGCAGGCTCCAGTCCTGAAGAAATTACCGGGGCTTCGCGAGCAGCACAGGTATAGGGTATTTCGATAATACCATCACGCACAAATCCGGACGGCTTGCCCAGTTCGTCATAGCGCACACAACTTGCTCCATCAAACAGGAAATCACCGATATAGCGATGAGATATCTTGTGCTTGAGGTGGTCCGCGTAGTTCAGCCCGAGAAAATGACTGACGAGTCCCCTGATGACACCGGCGTGTGCGACGATCAGCACGGTTTGCTGCGATTTTGTCTTTGCCAGGTTTGAGAGAAAATCGACACTACGCTGCTGCATCTGGCGAAAACTCTCGCCTCCCGGATGGACAAAATCCGGATCTTTCTTGTATTGCGGGTAGTGTTCGGCTACCCATTTTTTCTTCTTTTTGTAGAGCTTCCCGTAGTTGACCTCATTCAGTGCCGGGGTGTCGTTGATGATATGTATACCAAAGTGTTTGGCATGAAACATCGCAGTCTGCCTGGCCCGCTCCAGGTCGCTTGAGTAGACCGCATCGAAACGGATATCGCTCTGTCGCAACTGTTCGCTGACGTATTCAACATCAGCCTTCCAGCCACTGTCACGTGGTGAATCCCCCCAACCCAGAATCTCCTCAGCGGCGTTAATCAGCGTTTTATAGTGTCTGGTAATGATCGCGCGCATGGGCGCTAATATAGCAACTTATAATGCTTCTGTAAAAAAAACGTCAGCAATGTCTTGTAAGCCCCTGGTTTCGTTCCCGGCAAGGCACAGACACCCATGCGATCAGCGACCGCGCACAGAGCCCGGGCTTGTGTGGCGCTCTGCCAGGAAATTCATTTCACGGATAAAGATTTCTTCTTTTTGTCGCTGTCATCTTCCAGTTGCCAGCTGATGCGTATATTGAAGCGGTTGCGATTGTCTTCCTGGGCGGCCGTCACCTTCAGGTCCAGCAAACCCTCGGGCCGCATGACAATCTTTTCGTCCTCATCACTGAAGGTAATTTTCCCCCTGGCGATACCGCTGGTGATGGACTTGAGAATAGCCTCAATGGATTTCGCATCCTGCAGCGACTGGTGACGGAAGCTTCTTTTCCCACTTCTCATGGTTACAGACCTGTTGTTGGTGTTAGCCGTTGATCCTGTTGCATCCGGAAACAGCGGTTTACTTCATGATTGCTGCCGGTTCGAATACCTTCACGTAAGGATAGTCGCTACTGACACCCATCACCAGCCCTTCGGGCCTGAAGATGGTGACCGCCGCCCCGTACCCTTCAAGCCCCTCTTTTTTCCTTGTATTGCGATCCAGCGAGGTATCACATTCGAAATTGACAATGCCTTTTCTCAACATCACCCGCTGTCCATGCAGCAGGTTACGATGGCCGTGAACAATGGCATGTATGCCAGTCTTCTTCCTGAGCTGCTTGACGCCCTGCCGGGTCAATGGCATGTCGACCGAGCGGTACTTGGTACGAATGATATTGGCCATCGGGCCATAGTAAAAATCAAACGGGTCGCTGTACATCTGCTTGCGGAATTTCCTGTTGATATCTTTGATGCCTTTGTTACCAATCAACCTGGCCATACGGTCATCAATACCGGCATGTACAAAAATAAAAGAACCCTCGCGGTAACCCAGCTTCATGCGTTTGAAAAACCACGCGTATTCACCCTCTGGTTGCAAAAACAGCTGCTGCCATTTTCTTGCAGCGGCATACACCATGCGGATGGAAAGGCCTGCTTTCTCGCAATCCGCTTCAAAGTGCTTCATCTTTTTACGCAACCTCTGCATCTCTCGCTCAATGGTCTCGTCCGGCATCACCCACGCGGCCAGTTGCGGGAACTCGCGGAACCAGCTTTTCGGGGGATACAGCTGGCGTCTGCATTCACGACTATCCGGCACACCATGCAATGCGTGCTTGCCCAGCAGATAGCGGTCACGAATCTCGGCAAGAAAAGGGACCATTTTGGGTCCCATGCGAATAAAAAAATGATCGGTCCTGGGGTCCGGTTCCATGCCGACAGACATCATCCCGAGCATCATGCGGATATCATGATTGCCGGCCAGCAGCTTTATATCAGCACCCCGATCGATGAGCTTGCGGATAACGTCCAGCAAACGTAGCGTGCTTGGACCCTTGTCAAAGCAATCACCGCCGATGAGAAAAAGGGCTTTCCGCCCTTCCCTGGTCAGCTTGAAATCCTTGTCGCGTGGCCCGGTCTTGTGCACGCCGCCTGAGGCAACCAGTGAGGCCGTGAAGGCATCCGCGTCAGCATGCATATCGGAAATGAAATACAGGATCCGTTTCGGCCATTTCCACGGTTGCTCACCGATCGCCTTGTGCATTTCCTGCACATAGGCCGCACTGTGGTAGGCATCTTTTTTAACGGAATGCTGCTTGCCCAGCATCCATACCTGTCCCTCTTGCGGCAGTTTGGCCTTTACCCACGATGCACCCTTGTATCGCGGCAGGTATTTGCTGGTATTTTTAAGTTGCATGATCTATTTCCGACTGATACTAAATTCAATCTGATAAAAAACATATTCGCCACGGAATCCACGGAAAACACTGAAATATAACTGCATTAATAGAACTTTTTTCCGTGTTCTTCCGTGGATTCCGTGGCAATTTAAAAAGTTCTGGCACTCACTATCCTGGTTTAGTAGCTGTTGAGTTCGGTTTAGTCCGTGAAGTGGCTGGATTCCGAGCGCAGCTTCCATTCTCCCTCGACATGACGCCATTGTCCCCCGGGAAGATACTCGATCATGACCGGCCGGCAATGAAACATGCTCAGTTGCCTGAGTTGCCCGAACTCCAGCACCCCGAGATGACAGGCCGCGTGACGGAAGGCCGCACCGTGACCGACGAAGAGTTTTATCCTGTCATGCTCGGCTGGCGCCAGTGCGGACATGGACTGCGATAGATGAGCAGCCACGCGCTCGCCGGCCTGCAACAATGATTCGGCACCCTGCATGGGCAGTCGGTAGTGGCTGTCCATCTTCCAGTCGGCTGGCGGTGCGGATACACGCGGGTCCTGCTGCAGCACGGCTTCGATCTGTGTTGTCGTCAGGTTGGCCAGGCAGCCGACGCCTCTTTCCGCGAGCGCGTCATAACTCTCGACCTGCGGCGCCGCTGCAGACAGTCCGGCAAGCCTGTCCGCGAAAATTATGGCGGTCTGCCAGGCACGCAGCATTCGCGATGAATCAATGGCAGGTAGCAGCGACCAGTCATTCCGGACCAGCATGTCACGCAACTGCTGTGCCGCTTCCTGCGCCTGGGACTCTCCCTTGCTGTTGAGTGGCCAGGGCTGGTGGGCACTGGGGGTATGCGGCGACTGGTGATAGTCGCCATGCCGAATCAGCGCCGCGATCAGTCTGGCCATTACTCAGACTGACGCCGCGAGCTTCATTACCAGTGGACGCAGCTCCTGTTGTTTCAGCTGACTGGCGGCCTTTTCAGGACTCAGCCACTGCCGTCCGCGGTGACTTTCCTCCCAGTCTTCTTCCGCTATGACGCGGGTTACCTTCATGGCATAGACGTCCACGGTACAGGTGCCGCCCCATTTCTCACAGTGGTAACTGCCGAGTGCCGTCTCTGCCACCTCGCCTTCGACACCGGCCTCCTCCAGCGCCTCCCTGGCCGCTGATTCACGCGGCGACAGTCCCGGCTCCTTGATACCTTTCGGCACCACCAGGTGATGTTTTTTGCTGGATTCTATGACCAGTATTTCCATTTTCCCGTCACGCACACGGTATGGAATGACGGATGACTGGGTGTAGTAGTAAGCAGGCCGGTCGCGCAGTTTCTTGCCGTCCGGTCCGGGGTAAGGAAATTTCTTCGGCAGTGTTCCGGGACGTGTAATGGAATCAAGGTGGGCGCATCCGGCTGTCAGGGTACTCCAGTCATCGGGCATCTGTAGCCTGGCCAGTGTTGCCGTGGGCAGCAGCTTGCCATCTTCTGCCACCTCTGCCGGTTCACTCACCAGCCACTCAAGCAAGTCCTCCAGCCCCGGATTATGACCCACCAGCATGACCCGGCCCGCATGCGGCGGACAGTCAGCAAGCACCTCGATTAGCTCATTCGGCCCGGCCTCGTAAATACGTTCGTCCTCGAGGATACCCTGAGTGCCGTTACCCATGGCCTTGCAGGCCTTCTCGGCAGTCACCAGCGCACGTTCCGCCGGTGATGTAATAATGACGTCAGGCACCAGTTTCTGCTGCGCGATCCAGACCCCGATGCGCTGTGCAGCGCGTTTGCCACGGTCCTTCAAGGGACGATAGAAGTCTTCGACGCCGACACTCCAGTCGGACTTGCCATGGCGAAGCAGCAGCAGTTCACGTGTCATGATAATTCAAGCTCCTGTTATCCGGTCAGACCAGAAGGGTACTCAGCTCTGTGGTGTCATCAAAAAACACCCAATTGGCCACGGAATCCACGGAAGAACACGGGTATATTTCTTGTAAGGCTTTTATTTTTCAGTGTTTTCCGTGGATTCCCGGGGCAAGATTTTTTAGTAAATATCTTTTCGCCTCTATCGGTGAGCTGAATGGGTAGTTTTTATAGTAGACGACACCCCTGACACAAGCACCATTCCGGCTATGCCAGTAACTCATGCAAACAGCGGTCAGCCAGCGCCGAAAAATCAACCCGCCCCCTGGCGACATGGACCGCAACATTTTCAAGTGCCTGCAGGTAGGCCGCCTCGTCAAAGTCCGCCGTATCCTGCAGGAAAGAACCATCCGGATACTGGTAGAAGGGGCCGGGCGATTTCATCAGGGCGCCCAGCAGGTCCCGGTGTTCCGCCAGGTCCACCTGTTCAACGGTCAGTGCCTGATCACTGTCGCGCGACCAGTCCAGTATCAGGAAGGCCGCCAGTGGGGCCTCCGCCACTATCCGCCCGGGTCCGTAGACCCTGTCGATATGGACGTCGTATTTTTCCTCGAGTTCCCAAAGCTCGGTAGCCGGTAACTGCAGCAAGGCCTCGCGTTGTGCGTCAGGAATGAGACTGTGCAGCTTTTGATTGTGAACGATGGTACCGGGGTTGATGCGTGGCAGCTTCGGTATGCCGCGTGCCATGATGTGACCGGCATCGGCTTTCATGAACAAGCGGTCATTGGTCAGGTAGGCGGTATCGCCATTGTCCAGCAGCTGCAGCATCAGGGTTGACTTGCCACCGCCCGAGAATCCGGCCATGCCAAGGCATTTGCCGCGGTAGACAAGCCCGGCGGCATGACAGATCAGCCAGCCACGGTTTTGCAGCCAGTTCATGTACTGCGAGTTGATGAAGTTGATCACCTGGTTGTCATATTGCCGGCAGGGTCCGGCGGCGATGATGTGGCGCTCGCTCTGCAGAAAGACCATACCGGTGCGCACCTTGCGGACCAGGCGCCCACCCGGCAGGTCCACGTACGAATCCTTGCGCCCGGTCTTGCCCGGCTCGCGTTTCCAGTCGATGAAGTCGATACCCAGCTCCGGCGCATCACGTTCAATGGCAATGATATCGACGTCAGGCGTACCTGCATCGCTGACAACATGCGAGAAATAATCGCCAAGGCCCGCCAGCAGTTCCCTGGAATTGGAACGCAGTCTCAACCTGCAGCCGCCAGGCGCAAGATACAGTGCTTCATCACACAAGGGCGCCGCATCCTGCAAGGCGCGCGCGGCCGATTCTACTGTGTAATCCATTTCATCCTCCTCTCTTGATCAAGCCGCCAGTTGCCGCAGCACATGATCTACATACAAACCGCCGGCATCGATACCGATGCCCTCCAGTGCACCACGGAAGCCTCCAAAGGCTGACACCTCGAAGACAATCGGTCCGCTGTTCGTTTCGGCAACATCCACGGTGGTGAAGTCCATACCAAACAGCGCCTGGGCGCGCTGCGCAAGTGCTATGACATCATCCGGCGGTGTATGCCCGGCATACTTGCCGCCACTGTGTATGGTCGTGTTCCAGGCATCGCCGCTGGACACCCGTGCGTAGCTGCCAAGATATTCACCATCCAGGAACACCATCCCCAGGTCGCGTCCCGGCAGGTCGATTTTCTGCTGGATATACATCATCGGGTTTTGCGCCTTGAAGGCACGTATTTCACGCTCGATCCGGGCTTTGTTATGCGTTGAATCGATCACACACATGCCACGGGCCTTGGTAGAGTAAAGCGGTTTGAAGACCGCACTGCCAAAATCCTCCACGGCCGCGAGTGCCGCCCCGATGTCCTCGGTGACACGGGTCGCCGGCATGGGGATGCCGGCGTTGCGCAGCGTGACCGTACAGCTGAGGCGGTCGATCAGGCGCAGAATATTCTCCGCACGGCTGAAGACGCGCACCCCGGCCTGCTCGGCGACGCGCAGCAGTTCCAGGCGATCCAGTGTATTGGGGTCATAGCGGGCACTGATCTTTTTGACAATCAGGGCATCCAGCTGGCACAGGTCCTGCTCCTGGTATAGCAGCTGCTGCCGTTCCAGGTCGAGGCTGACGCCTGCCATATCGATCACCAGACGATAACCGCTGCGTTCCTCAACGGCATCCGCGAGGATCTCCGTGGACCATTTCCCCGGTATGCCGATGACGCCGATTTTGTAGTTAGCCAATGAATATCTCCTTAACAGGAACACGAAACGAGGCCGGGTCCTTCAGGTCCGCAGCCAGTACCCGCTCGAGCAGGTAATGGGCACGCAGGAACATGTTGCGAGCCAGTGACTTGTCAAGGATAAAGCGTGTCGAGGTCGCAAAGGAACGTGCCAGCCCCAGGGCAAGGCGCAACTCAAAGGTCCTGTCGTCCGACTTGCGGGCAAAGGCCGCGGCAAAGCGGTAGAACTCGTGTGTCGTCATCAGGATACGCCTGCGCAGGGGCGCGTCGAAAATCTGCAAACGGTAATTGGACACCATGAAGACCGACACATCCTGTACGTAGTCCATGTAGCGCGAGCGATGCAGGTCAATGAAGTTGATCTTCTTCTCCAGCGGATCGTAGATGATATTATCAACGTTGAAATCGCCATGAATATAGACAGAAAAAGGCGCCTTGATACCCGCTTCGAGACGATGCGCCCGCTTCAGCAAGGCACCAAAGGATGGCAGGGTTCTACCACAGATACGGCAGTCATGCTGGCGAAACTCCGGGTGAATGCTATAGACCTCCTCGAGACGTTTCGAAAGCTGTCGCATGTAGGCGGCGGACACCGGTTTGCGGGTCCGCGTCTCGCGCCATACCTTTGTCAGTGTACGGTGCAGCTGTTTCCGGGTTTCCATGAGCAGACGGTTGGGCTCATGCAGTAAAATCTGTTCGAACGTCAGTCCGGCCAGGTGCTCGATCAATAACGAGGCCGACTGCCCGCGCTTGTGGTAGGACAGGATCCGCGGCGCCAGACCCGGAAATATCTCCTGCCAGCTGACCAGCCCCTTGCGTTCCTCCTGCAACTTGCGCTTCTTGCCGTCCTTGTAGATGGCGATATAACCGGTATCCTCCTTTCCTGCTGCGCTGATACCGGAAATGCCACTGCCGGAACGGGTTTCCGCAATCGTCTCGGCCACCAGCTCTGAAGCGTCATTACCTGTATCCAGCTGTTTAATGGAAGCACGCATGGACTGGTAGCGGTCGATATTGATGGGCTGCCCCAGGTTGGCGGAGATTATGGCTTCGCTGATATTGTGCATGGCATCTCCAATCTGCTCGATGCCATGGACCAGGAACAGTCCTGCCACCAGGTCTTCCGTATGTTTCCTGCGCTTCAGGCCCGCGGTGTATTGCGCCACCAGCTTCTGACTCGCCTTGTCGAGGCGCGGTTTGATACGGCCGATCTTGAGGGCCAGTTGGGTGTCCTTTCCGCTGATCGCCTGTTCAGTTCGATCCAGTCCCCGGGTGATGCGGTTGAGCATGAATTTGCAGCGCCCGGCACCAGGACAGCGCCTGTTTTGTAACTGCAGCAGTTGCTGAATACACTCACGGCACAATCCGGTGATGCGTTCCAGGTCGGTGGCAATGGATTCAATGGCGCGCAGTGATGCCGCATCCGTCCCTGATTCTGCCGACTTGGTGACCTGGTTGTGGCAGCTGTCGTGTATCCGCAGCATGAGATTATAGGCATAGCCGCTGCGATCAAGAATACGCCGGGCAATACTGGCCGAAGGCGTATCAAGGTAGGACTGCAGGTTGGAGATCTGGGAGCCGACCTCGGCAATCAGGAAACGCAGATTGTTGCGAATATTCTTCGAAATTCTCATTACCAGTCGAGGGTCCCCAGATAGACCGTGCCGGTGCGATTCACTGAATTCACCAGGTACGGGGTGAGCGCACCAGGATTGAGCGGCATGCCGGCAAGCTGGTCCAGTGCTGCCCACACCACCTCGACCTGATGCTTGTCCGGGTGGTGGCCGCATCCGGGCGCATAGTCACCGGGAACGCTGCATTCGAACAGGAACTCGACAAGGTGGCGCGTGCTTTGCGGCACCGTCTCCCGCGGCTTGAAATAGTCCGCCACATAGACAAGATCGTGGACTTCCACCCGGGTACCGATCTCCTCCAGGCATTCACGGTTCAGTGCCTGTTCCAGTGTCTCGCCGATATCCTGGCCACCCCCCGGCAGGGCAAAGCGCTCACCCTGCTCATAACCGTCCTTGCGCAGCAACAGGATGTGATTATCCCGCCGGATCAGCGCGCGGACTGCATTGCGAATCGGGGGAATGATCGGTTCCATTTGCCTGCCGTAGCGGTTGTTATATTGTAGACTGCAATCATACCAGTCAGACGCCGGGTTATATAATACCAGACGCTGTACCGGACTCACCCTGAATCAACGTTACGGACCTGAATCGTGCCAGCACCGACCACTGTAAGCATCACACGCAGCGTACAATTACCCGACCGGGTAAAACTCAGCCGCTACCTCAAGGCACCCGAACTGGGGCCGCGCATCCTGTTTTTCAGCGGCGGTACGGCGCTCACCGACACCAGTCGTGTCATCAAGCGCTACACGCACAACTCCATACACCTGGTCACACCCTTTGATTCCGGTGGCAGTTCGGCAAAGTTGCGGCAGGCATTCGCCATGCCGTCTATCGGCGACCTGCGCAGCCGGCTGATAGCCCTCGCGGATGAAAACATTACCGGTCATCCGGAGGTTTACGAGTTGTTTACCTATCGCTTTCCGGCAGATCAACCGGCCAGCGAACTACTGGCCAGACTTGATCTGATGGTAAACGGCAAGGACCCGCTGGTGGCGGCAATCTCCAATCCCATGCGACGGCTGATCCGCAACCAGCTGGGCTATTTCCGCGAGGCGATGCCGGAAGAATTCGATCTGCGTGGTGCCAGCACCGGCAACCTGATTCTTGCCGGTGGCTACCTGAATAACCACAAGCACCTCGACCCGATCATTTTCCTGTTTTCCAAGCTCGTCAACGTACAGGGTACGGTACTCGCCGTGGTTAATAATGACCTGCACCTGGCGGCGGACCTTGAGGACGGGACTTGCGTCACCGGCCAGCATCGGCTGACCGGCAAGGAGGTCGCGCCGCTGATATCGCCCGTCAGCCGTCTGTTCCTGTCCAGCAATCCCGACAAGCCGGTACCCGCGAAGGCAGAAATGCGCAAGAAATACCAGCGACTGGTACAGCAGGCAGAACTCATCTGTTACCCGCCCGGCAGCTTCTATACAAGCCTGGTGGCCAGTCTGTTGCCAACAGGCGTCTGTTCATCCATCGCCGCCACCGATTGCCCGAAAGTCTACATCCCCAACCTTGGCCAGGACCCGGAGCAAATCGGCATGAGCCTGGACCGTTGCGTGCAGACCCTGCTCGATTACCTGCATGCCGACAATACGGAGAAGACGCCCAACGGAAAGCTGCTTAATTTCGTGTTGATCGACAGCAAGCGGGGTAAGTATCCGTCGACATTATCCAGTCCCGTCATGCAGGAACTGGGAATCCGGGTCATCGATACGCAGCTGATCAGCCGGCAAAGCGCCCCTTACTATGACGCCGAACTGCTCGCTTCCACACTGCTGTCACTGACATAGAGACCCATGGTTTGTGACGCAGATTTTGCGATGAAAGCTGCGCACCCGGTTAAGCCGGGCGCCCGTGTTTTATAAAATGGCCACGGAATCCACGGAAAAACACGGAAATATAAAAGCTTCCTGGATCAATATTTTCGTGTGCTTTCGTGGATTCCGTGGCAAAAATATTACAGGGCTGGAAGAGTATTAGAGGCTGGCCGCACCCATCGTCATCATCGAGGTGTTACGTTTCTTCACTGTGCGGACCTGCGGCAGGACGGCGGATATTGACCTGATCGATACTGCGGTCCGATGCCTCGACAATCGTGACCTCCAGCTTGTCGATGATGAATGTTTCATCCGCGCTGGGGATATATTCGGTATGGCTCAGGATCCACAGGCTGACCGTATCGGTTGGTTTGCCCGGCAGTTCCAAATCGAAGAATTCCTCCACCACGCGCAGTTCGGTGGCGCCATCGACGACAATCTCGTGCCCCGAGATGCTGTCGACATCAAGCGGCTTGTCGTCACTTTCATCATAGATCTCGCCAACCAGTTCCTCGAGCAGGTCTTCCAGGGTAACGATGCCACGTACATCACCATACTCATCCACAACGATGGAGAACACCCGGTTGCGACGTCTTAGCGTCGCAAACAGGTCATCGATGGCCTGGTATTGCGATACAAACAGCGGGTTGTGGGCAATCTTGTGGAGGTGTTCCTGCGTCTGGCTGTCAGCGGACGCCCTGAGCAGGTCGCGCATGTACAGCACCCGGGTAAAGTTGTCGTTTTCTCCTTCAAACAGGGGGATTCGTGAATAGCGCTCATGCGCCACCACCGGCAGTGCCTCGGCAACCGTCAGCGCTCCATCGAGGGAAAAGATCTTTCCCTTGGGCGTCATGATGTCCCTGACTTTCAGATCATTGAAGGCGAATACCCGTTCGATAATATTCCTTTCATGGTGTTCGATAGCACCTTCCTTGACACCGTAGCCGAGCATGCCAATGAGTTCGGATTCGGTAATGGTGGGATCGCATGTACCGCCCGTCAGGCGATGCACCCAGGTCGTAAACTTGCCGAAGAACCAGACCAGCGGATAGACCAGGCGCATGAATATCAACAAGGGATAGGCGATGAACAGTGAAATGCGTTCGGAATAACGGGTCGCCAGGCTCTTCGGTGTAATTTCGCCAAACACCAGGATGAACAGGGTCAGCAGACCAACGGCAATGCCCGGTCCGGCACTGCCAAATTCCCGTGTTGCAATGACGGTCGCCAGTGCCGACGCACCGATATTGACGAGGTTATTCCCGATCAGGATCGTCGTGAGCATGGCGGACGGGTCTTTTTTCAGCTGATACAGGGCTGATGCCCCACGCCGACCCTCGCCGGCCAGTGCCTCGACCCGTGCCATCGACAGGGCCACCAGGGCCGTCTCGGAGCCGGAGAACAGACCCGAGAAAACCAGCAATACCAGCAATGCCGCTAATTCGCCCACAGCTACCCGTACGCCTTACAAGTGCACACGGACTTCTCCGATGACCCATGCGGATGTCCGCCCAACGGCAAGAGCACTACTTCAATCCATCGCGTTATGTCCACCCGGGGGAGTCCTCGTGTTGTGATTGTTGTGGTCGGTGTTGCAAAGCTGTTTGTATTAATGACACAATATCGCGCATTCAATCGAAGCATAAATCCAGTTAAATCATAACAATATTTCAGGCAACGGGTCTTTTATATCATATGCGCATGGATTCCGGGGCCACTTTGTCTACGCGTGCTGAACGCACTCCCTCAATTGTACCGATTTTATCCCTGCCTGGGACTTTCGGCGGAAAGCGCACGTGAGCACGTCACTGGACTTTATTCTCCCGATCGGGCTCGGCGTCGATGAGCTGCTTGCCAGGGTACAGCAAAAATTCAGACATCTCTCCGAGCCACCCCGAATGCTGCAACGCACCTGGTATGACAGTTTTGACTGGCGTCTGTATGCGAACAATTCTACCCTTGAAGACACCCGTGACGGCAACGAGCATACGCTGGTATGGCGCACCCTGAAGGGCAACCAGGGTGATGTCCGGCTGAAACTGAAGAAAGCACCGCGGTTTGCCTGGGACTTGCCGCAGGGGCACTTTCGCGAGCGTCTGGAGCCGGTACTGGAAATGCGCGAACTCGCACCAAAACTCAGAATCCGCTCGCGCGTCAACACCCTGCGCATTCTCAACAAGGATGAAAAGACGGTCGCCTGGCTGGTGGTCGAGGAAAATACACTGCCGCGGCAGAAGGGACTCCGCGCAGGCAAGCTTGATAACCGGGTCAGCGTCATTCAGGTCAGGGGCTTCCCGAAACCTTCAGGGGAAGTGGCCAAACTCCTGCAACAGCAGGGCCTGTCACCGGCACAGGGTGACCTGTTGCAGACCGCCCTGTCCATGTTCGGCGAAGCACCGGGCAGCTACTCGTCCAAACTGAACCTGGAACTGGACCCTGCGATGCGTGCCGACGAGGCAAGCAAGCTCATCCTGCAGCGGCTGCTTGATATCATGCTGCAAAACGAGGCGGGAACGCGCATCGGCACCGACACCGAGTTTTTGCATGATTACCGCGTCGCGGTCCGTCGCACCCGCTCGGCCCTGAGCCAGATCAAGGCGGTGTTTCCGAAACAGATCGTTGACCGTTACAAGACTGAATTTGCCTGGCTCGGACAGATAACCACCCCCAGCCGCGACCTGGATGTCTACCTGCTGACATTTGACGAATACCGCGATAGCCTGCCGGTCAGCATGCAGGCGGACATCGAACCCCTGCGTGACTTCCTCATCAGGCACCAGAAGCTTGAAAACAAGGCCCTGGTCAAGGCAATGGATTCAGCGCGCTACCGTCGCATCATCACCAACTGGCGCAGTTTTCTGGAACAGCCGGTCAATGAGCGCAGCACGCTGAAGAACGCGGGCCGTCCCGTCCTGGAGGTTGCCTGCGCACGCATCTGGCGTATCTACCGGGTGGCCCTCAGGGAAGGTAACGCCATCAACGCGGAATCGCCGGCGGAAGCGCTCCATGATCTGCGCAAGACCTGCAAGAAACTGCGCTATCTCATGGAGTTCTTCCAGAGCCTCTTCCCGAGCAGCGATATCAAGGAACTCATTCGGATACTCAAGACATTGCAGGACAACCTGGGGGATTTTCAGGATTACGAGGTGCAGGTGAGCACGCTGAAAGAATTCAGCCACCAGATGGTCGCCGAGGGACAGGTCCCGCCTGATACACTACTCGCCATGGGTATACTGATCGACGGTCTGGAACGACGCCAGCACCAGGCACGTGAAGCGTTTGCCGACCGCTACTCGGGATTTTCACAACCAGACAACCAGGAGCGCTTCAGGCAACTGTTCGCGTCAAGCCATTAGCAAGGAAACTGCACGCTTGAAAGTCATCGCCACATACAATATCAAGGGGGGGGTTGGAAAAACCGCCACCGCTGTCAATCTTGCGTGGCTGGCGGCCCGTGAAGGCGCACCGACCCTTGTCTGGGACCTCGATCCACAAGGTGCCGCCAGTTACTACTACCGTATCAAACCGAAGATCAAGGGCGGCGGCAAGCGCCTGGTTCAGGGCAAACGGGACCTGGATGACTTTATTCGTGGCACCGATTATGAGCTGCTTGATCTGCTGCCGGCGGACTTTTCCTATCGCAACATGGACCTTTACCTGGAGCAGACGAAGAAACCCATACATCAGCTGCACAAACTGCTGAGACCCTTCAGGAGCGAATATTATTATGTATTTCTGGACTGTCCTCCGAGTATTTCACTGGTATCGGAAAACATCTTTGATGCAGCCGATGTGGTGCTGGTACCGACCATACCCACTACCCTGTCGCTGCGCACCTATCAGCAGATCAAGAAGTTTTTCAAACTGCAGGAACTGGACACGGTGAAAGTAATGCCTTTTTTCTCCATGGTCGACCGGCGCAAGCAACTGCATCGCTCCATCGTGGACACCCCGCCGGACTACATGGAAAACCTGCTGACAACACCCATTCCCTATGACAGTAACGTCGAGCGTATGGGCACCCACCGCACCCCGGTGGCTGATTTTGCCCCCAACAGCCGCTCTGCACGCAGTTATGAAGGTCTGTGGGAAGACATCAAGCAACAGTTATCCCGTCTGAAATAATCCCTTGCCCTGCAGTGCTCCACCCATGATCGGGACTGCCTGACTCATCAGACCGTATTATATTGATCCAGATCAAGAAAACGCCACATAACAGCCATTAAGTATTGCTCCCGGACCTGTCTGGTGACAGCATCCCTGTTCTGTCATGTGCCTAAAAATCGGGGGAAGATAAGAACATGAAGCCTGCCATTATTGATATTCCAGGAATCGGACCAGCCGCCGCCGCCGCGCTGGGCGAGCACCGCATCAAGACACTTGCGAGCCTTGCCAGGGCACCTGTCGAGAAAATCACGGCCGTCCCCGGCTTTAGTGAAGCCCGCGCCATCCGGGTCATCGCAGCCGCCGCCGACTTGCTCGACACGTCAGCAACCAGCCAGGCAGCTGAAACCGAAACGGCCGCAGCAGGCAAACAGGTCAAGGCTGGCGGTAAAGGCAAGAAAGATAAAAAAGACAAGCGCAAGGACAAGAGCAAGAAAGGTAAAAAGGGCAAAGGCAAGGATAAGGGCAAGGGCAAGGGGAAAAAGAAAGACAAGCAATAGTCACGGCGCGATTGGGCCATGAACACCCTGCCGTGTCAGCAGATCCACCACCAAACCGTAACAAAACGGTAACATTCATATAATATTCTACTAACACTTTGGTGGGTAGACACTTCCAGTCATTCGTTAGATTCCACCCACCAACAGGCGGCTCGTCAGAAACCGGAACACGGTCACGGCGAGACACAACGCACAAAAATACCGGGCGAATACCGGCGTTTACTATAGCTATTGATACTCAACAGGAGTTCCAAGTTATGAAGCTGAAACCTATTCTTTCCTCAACGCTGCTGGTCTCTGCCTTGCTGGTCACGATGGCCCCGCAGGCACGCACTCTGATACAGAACAAGGGTTCGGATACACTCGTCAATGTCGCCCAGGCCTGGGCAGAAGCCTATCCCGAGATCAATCCCGAAGTTGCCGTGGCGGTCTCCGGCGGTGGCTCCGGCACGGGTATCGCGGCCATGATCAATGGCACGGTGGACATCGCCAACGCCAGCCGCTCGATGAAGGACAAGGAAATGGACCTGGCGAAGAAAAATGGCCAGACGCCGGTCGAGCATGTCGTTGGTTATGATGCACTGGCAGTTTTCATTCACAAGGACAACCCGATCACATCGATGTCGCTGTCACAGCTGAAGGACATCTATGCGCGTGGTTCCAAGGTCAAAAAGTGGTCGGAAATGGGCATCACCGTACCGGGCTGCAAGGACGAGATCGTGGTCGTCAGCCGGCAGAACAATTCCGGCACCTATGCCTATTTCCAGGAGACCGTGCTCGGCAAGGGCGGCAAGTATCGCCAGGGTACTCTCGACATGCACGGTTCCAAGGATGTCGCTGACCTGGTCGAGAAGACACCCTGTGCCATTGGCTACAGTGGCCTGGCCTATGCAACAGACCACCTGAAGATGGTCTGCATCGAGACGGAAGGCGCGGATGCCTGCGTGGCTCCGACTGTTGAAACCGCCAGCGACCGCAGCTACCCTATTGCCCGTCCGCTGTTCATGTATACCAACGGTGAACCCCAGGGCGCGATCAAGGAGTATATGGACTGGATCATGAGCGATGCCGGCCAGTGTATCCTGGTGAAGAAAGGTTACGCCCCGGTACGCGCCGTGAAGTGCGACTAGGCTACATCGTGAGTACTGGCTCTGCACTGTAGGAGCGGCGTCCTCGCCGCGATGCGTGGCATGAAAAAACAATCGCGCCGGGGACGACGCTCCTACACCAAGAGCTTTTCAATAACCTGGTACAACATGCCGGGTTTGGCCGCAAGGCCATAACCCGACATAAATACGAATATTTCAAGGTGCAACCACGGGACGCTAGACAATGAGTCACTACGAAGAACGTCTGGAAAGAGACTTGCTCGACATCCGTGAGCAGGTGGCCGAGATGGCCGGACTGGTGGAA
>JBATFE010000312.1:0-14286 GCA_049664445.1 Gammaproteobacteria bacterium | reverse complement strand
TTTTCTTTTTGTTTTTCATTCGGAAATAACAACCACAGGTTCTCGAACTACGACCGCTATATGCCACCCTACCCACCGGCAGCAACCGCGTATTACCCTGCAGACCCGAACCAGATGCAATTGCCGGGCGTTGCCTATCCCCCTGCGTACCCGTTACCGCCCTTGCAGCCGTATGGCACTTTGCTGCCGGCGCAATCAGGCTGGTGAGGGGCTGACTGGTGCCTATTGCACGCGTACCCGGAACTGGAAGCTGAAGCTGGGGTTGTTCACCCCGTTTGAGGCCGCAAACGCACCGTTTGTCAGGCCGCGGAAATGGGTCACATTGCTGTCAAAGCCACCTGCATCCGGTACCGGGATGTAGCTGTAGGTTACCCCCCCGTCGCTGGAGAACTCGGCACCATCCATGCTGTTGCCGAGTGTGGTAAATGTGTAACTGAGTGCGCTCGGTGTGCCGCCGTCAATGAATGCCAGCGGGCCGGAACCACTGCCAGTGATGTCCCCGACAAACATTTCGGTATTCGCCGGGATGGAATCGGTCACCGTGACCGAATCCGTGTCGGTTGCCGCGAATCCCGAATTGCTGGAGGTGATGGTGTATTGCATCACGGCACCCGGTATGGCTTTTGGATTGCTGCTGTCATTCACCGGGTCAGACAGGGTTTCTACTGATTTGATTGTCTGTATTTCCGGTGTCGGCATGATGGTGACGTCAACGCTATCCGAATCGTTGCCGGAGTCCGGATCAGCCTGGTCCAGTGCCAGGCTGTCAGCCGTATTGGTGACTATGGTTAGCAGTGAAACAGTGTCGGCCTTGACGTTGAGTGTCAGGGTCGCAACGGCCTGATCCGCCAGCATTCCCACCGTCCAGAGACCACTGGACGGGTTATAACTGCCGTGTGAAGCTGCAGCCGATACATAACTGACTCCGGCGGGTAGAGCATCGCTGAGGGTCACGCCGCTTGCGTCACTGCTGCCGTTATTGGTGATAGTGACGCTATAGCTGAAGCTGCTTCCGGAATTGACTGTCGTGCTGCTGGCCACCTTGCTGACTGCCAGGTCACTGAACAAAATGCTGCCACCATTGCTGCCCGGGCCGTCCATATTGTCTTTGGTGCCGGCAGGTATGTTCTGGCCATTGGAAGAGGCAATATGAAAGCCCAGTGATGCGGGTCCGGCAAAACCCAGCGCGGCCCAGGAGATTCTGGTTTCCATCTCGAGACCGGACTGGGCTCCCGAGGTGAGGCCGCCATTCTGCTTCTGGCTGTCGCCATTGGCTGCCAGCAGCGTGATCTCGGTGCCATGGTTACCCGGCATATCATAGCCATCAGCTGCACCGGCGCTCGGGCACCAGCCACCGGCGACAGAGTTGATTCCACTGGCCGGACAGGTCATGGGGTCACCGCCGGGCCGGGCACTGACATAGTCATAGAGGCGCACAGTCGTGGCGCCGTTGTTGCCCTTCCACGAGACGCGCAGCAGCTTCTCACCTGACTGCATCAGGCCGTCGGGTGCGCCGCCACTGGAGTCGAAAAAGAACCACCAGTCGGTGGTATTGCTGATGCTGGCGAAACGCTCGACCCAGAGGTACAGAAAGGCACTGTCATAGGTATAGGCGAATGTTTTCAGGTCGCGCCCGTTGCTGTCAATCTGGTAGTCCAGGTCAGCAGCCGTGCCGGTCTGCTTGTCGCCCTCGGCGTCGCTGGAGAACTGTCCTGAATTGGCGGTTATGTCAGTCGGTATTTTCCAGTCACTGGTACCACCGCCAGACAGGCCAGCGTCGATGGTGATGCTACGCTGGATGACAGCAGGCTGAGCCGGGAGTGCGCATAGCAGGAGACTGATAAAAAGTAATTTATGTATCATCACTGGCGGGGAAATTATTTTACCAGGTTGACGGTGCCGGGCACGGTCTGCAATTCCAGCATCTTCTGGAGTTCTGATGCCGGTACCGGTTTGCTGAACAGATAACCCTGCACGATATTAACACCCTGTTGCCTGAAGAAATTCAATTGCCTGACATTCTCGACGCCCTCGACAACCAGTGACAGCTTCAGGCTCTGTGCCATTGCAATAATGGCTTGCGCAATCGTAACATCATCAGTGCTGTCGGGAATCTCGCGTACAAAGGACTTGTCGATCTTTACAATATCGATTGGCAGGCGGCGCAGGTAATTGAGCGATGAATAGCCTGTACCGAAGTCATCCATGGCAATGCTGATACCCATACACTTCAGCCTTTCCAGTATGGTAATGGCAGAATCAATGTTTTCCATTGCCACGTTCTCGGTAACCTCGAGTTCAGTCATGCTGGCGTCCAGCCCTGCTTCCCCGAGCGCATGTTCGACCACGTCTTCAAATCCGGGTCGCGAGAGCTGTGCAGAAGAAAGGTTGACGGCAACAGTGAGATCGGTGAACCCGATGTTATGCCACTGCTTCAATTGCCTGAAGGCGGTGTTCATTACCCATTCACCGATGGGCACAATCAGGCCGCTGTCCTCTGCCACCGGGATGAAGTCGAGTGGACTGATAAAACCCATCGTCGGATGTTTCCACCGTAACAGCGCCTCAACGCCGACGATCATGTTCCTGCTGATATCGACTTTTGGTTGGTAGAACAGTCGCAGCTGCTGTCTTTCTACCGCCTTCCGGAGGTTGGTTTCCATGGCCAGCTGTTTGCGGGAACCGGCGTTCATCTCGGCCGTGTAGTAAACCGCCTTGTTGCGGCCGAGTTCCTTGGCGCGGTACATACTGATGTCCGCGTGTTTTATCAGCGTCTCTGCATCGGTACCATCAAAGGGAAATATACTGATACCGATGCTGGTGGTGATATGCAATTCGTGGCCATTACAGGATATCGGGTCGACCAGGCATTCGATGATTTTCTTTGCGATGCGTCCGGCATCGGCAGAACCGCTGATTCGGGGCAGCAGCACCATGAATTCATCGCCGCCGAGGCGGGCAACGGTATCTTCCTCACGTACACAGTTGTTCAGACGGCGCGATATGACACGCAATAACTGGTCCCCGACGGCATGACCCAGTGAATCGTTGATAATCTTGAAGCGGTCGAGGTCTAGAAACAGCAGTGCAGCATTCGTCTGTTGCCGACGTGCATGCGCCAGTTCACTGGTGATGCGGTCATTGAGCAGTATCCGGTTGGGAAGTCCGGTCAGTGCGTCGTGGTGCGCATGATACTCCATGCGGTTTGCGACGGACTCGGCCTGTTCCTTGGAAAGTTCGAGTTGCACATTGGCGCTTTCAAGTTCCCTGGTGCGTTGTGCGACGCGCTCTTCCAGTTTCAAACGATGCTCCCTGAGTTCGTTATCGCGCGACTGTATTTCATCCAGCATGGTGTTGAAATCGGTGATCAGGTTGCCGAGTTCATCCTTGCCTTCGCCGATGACGCGCACAGAATAGTTTTTCCCGGTACTGACCTGACGCGCGATGGCGGAGAGTCGCAGCAACGGGTCTGTGATTATGCGTTGTAGCTGCGCACCCAGTATGAATGTGACCAGCAGGGAACCCACTAATATAATGGCAACGATTCCCAGAAACATGACCAGCCGGTCATGAATGGCTGCCATATCCGAGCGCAGGTAGATAAAGCCAATAAGGTCGCCTTCATAGAAAATGCGGGTATACAACTCGACATAATCACCCCAGAAGAGAATATTCTCGTCTTGCAGATCGGATGTCGGCAACTCCAGGGTCAGACCGGATTTCAAATAACGCGCGAATTCCTTTTCATCGCTATCATAGATGGCAGCTGCCTGGATATGTTGCTGTGAATTGAGGAAGCCGAGCGTTTCCTGTGCCGCAACCGGGTCGGAGAACAGCAGTGCAGCACTGCTGTTGGCCGCGATGATGTCAGCCATGGTGCCGAGGTTGTCGCTGACAGTTTGCTGGCTATTGATGCGGTCACTGGTAATAAAGGCAATACTGGCGAGCAACAGTGACACGCTACTGATGCTGACAATCAGCAATGTCAATTTCGTGCGTATCGATATGTCCCGGAGATTCCACATAAGGAAGCCTTAATTACCTCCCGTTACGCTGATCGCCAGTGACAGCAATTTCGAACTGATGTTGAGACCGGCATGATTGGCCGCCCCGGCGTTAATCCTGAACCTGACCTTGTTCTGGATCAGCATGAACTGGATGATGCCGCCTTCTTCAATGAAGCCGGCTGCGTCACTGACGGTCAGTACCGGTTGTTCCCTGAGCAGCAACAGGACCTCGGTGGGTTCGGTATTTTCACCGATATAGAGAAGCTGGCAGTCATCGAGCATGGCGAGACTGCTGAGGCGCCTGATCACCAGTGTCTGCTTTTGAACTGCCTTGCCTGCCAGATTGTCCAGCTCCGTGCCAAAAGGGTCTGTTCCGATCACACAGAGTGTAAATTCCGTGCGATCCTGCATCGTTGCTTCCGGCCAGGTTACAAAGCGGGAGAAGTTGTACAGGAAGGCTGTCTTCACCCGGTACTCAGGAATCCGGGTTTCATCCGCCATGACATGTCCCGAAACAGACAGCAGCAACACTGTCAGCAGGCAGCAAACCCCGCGATGCAGGCTGTGCAACAGTGACATGTCGTGTCGTGATGTCATCAATATGTTTCTAGAAAGACCAGGTGATCCTGCCGAAGATGCTGCGTTCCACTTCTGTAGCCTGGGTGTTGATGAAGTCCGGCAGGTATTCAGCATGGCGGCTGTCGAGCAGATTCTGGCCAATAATGGAAAGTTCCAGCCCGGGTCTGGCCTCCCAGCCGAGTCGCAGATCGGCTTCCACGTAGCTGTCTATTTCAACACCCGAGACCTTGATATCACCGACATAGCGCAAGGCGGCGTCGAACTGCAGCTTGTTACCGAAATCAAGCGCAGACCAGATAGCGGCCTTGCTGACCGGGCTGGACTGTTCGGCATTCCGAGAGGCGCTATCGTTGCTGCCGTTGACCAGTCGCAGTTGCATATCAAGCCAGGTGTAGCTTGCATTGAGACGCCAGCCCGTGCGTACCTGCCACTGGGCGGCAAGTTCTGCGCCAAAGGTTCTGCCTTTCATGTTGTTGTCAAATGGAAACTGTACCGATGCCGGCGGTCCCGCATCCGGTTCCGGATCGAGTGTGCGCAGCTTGTTATAGTCGTTATAGAATGTCGCTACGTCGACAGACCAGAGATTCCTGTAGTTGAATCGATAGCCCAGTTCATAGGCGACCAGGCCTTCCGAGTCATAATCGCTGTTGCCTTGTGCATAAACCGGAATACCCGGATCGGATGTCGCCGGTGGTACCAGTCGCAGCGTGACGTCATGCTCACCGCGTGACGGGGTGCGTACAGCGCGCGACACTGAACCCCACCAGGTCTGGCTTTCGTCCACGGACCAGGCAAGACGTACGTTCGGCTGGTATTCAAAGCCGGTGAAATCATTGTGTTCCAGCTTGATACCTGCCGTGAGCTGCAGGTTATCCCTGAGGCTGAACTCATCCTGGATGAAGATGCTGTACAGGTTTACGCTGCGCGAGGAGGGATCAAGGCTGAAGGCCGGATTGTTGCTGGTATTGTCGTGTATATGGCGGTAGTCAAAGCCCCAAACGATATCGTGTGTGCTCCGCCACTTGAAGTGATGCTGGAAATCGATGTCGACTGTATCGCGGTCTTCAAACAATACCGCGCCGTCCAGACCGACATGGTCATAGTAGACCTGCAGGGCAAAGTTGGAGGCATCCCCGAGAATATGTGACCAGCGCAACAACAGGTTGCCGCCATTGGTGTCGGTATCATTCACTGTCGGGATGACGGTGGTGGGCGGTGCGCCGGGCGGGCCGACGGGGATGTTGACCAGCTGGCCGGCCTTGCCCCGGTAGTAATCCCCCTGGAGTGTGATGCTGTCCCGGTCGGTTTTGACCCAGTCGGTACGAAAGCCGATCAGCCCGGTGCGCCAGTCATCGTGTGCGCCAGCCGGGTTATAACCTTCATCATAGCTGGAGTATTTTGCATAAATGCGATAGTCCGCGCCGTTCTTGAGTTTCCCGCCGTGACGCGCGCTGCCGATGCCTTTTATTTCGTTGCCGGCCACTACCGAGACCATGTTGCCCTGGGTCTCGGCTGCATTTTTCGTAATAATATTGATCACGCCATTGACGGCATTGGCGCCCCACAGGGTGCCACCCGGTCCGCGTATTACCTCGATGCGGTCGACATCTTCCAGTACCACGTCCTGTGAGTCCCAGTAGACACCGGCAAATAACGGCGTGTAGACACTGCGACCATCGATCAGTACCAGCAATTTGTTGGCGAAACGGCTGTTGAAGCCACGTGAGGTGATGGCCCATTTGTTGGCATCGATGCGTGCAACTTCTATACCCGGTACCCGCCGCAGTGCCTCGGGTATACTGGTCACGCCCCAGCGTCGCAGATCATCGTTGGTAATCACGAAGATGGCGGCTGCGGCTTCCGATTGTTTCTGGGGCCTTTTTGAGACCGAGGTGACCTCGATATTCATCAGGGCCTCGAGGCTCATGTCTGTCAGGTCGTCCGGTAATGCGTCGTTGAGGTTGCCGGCGTGAACGGAAAATGCGGTGAGCAGACTGGCGATCAGTCCGAGGCTGAACCGGTACAGCGCTGTTGCCAGGCGTTGTGCGCGTGCTTGAGCTATTGTCCAGCCGGACAGGTTGCCTTGCTGACTGTGCACGCAGACCTGTGTTCCGGTAGCCATTCTGGACACTCCTTGCAGCCCCGCTGTTGTGACTAACAGGCTGAAAAATAGGGATTAACCCTGTGCCCAGGTCATAATCCAGGCACACAGGCAGTACGCAGCAAAGCTGCCTAGAGGGCTATCGGCGTGACTGGAATCAAGCTTAAACGTTGATTATTAGTCAAGAAAATGTCGCGAAGAGGTGTTGCGAAGGGTCTCTGACGGGGTTTCGGAAGTGCCAGCAGGAAGGGTGGACTGGTCCTGACTGGCGGGACTACTGTTTGTCTTTATCTTTTCTACCCGGCACGGTCAGGGGCACAACGACCGAGGATTGTGGCTCGTCAATAAAACGCGGACGGGCATTCATTTCACGTCCGGCAGCCGCATTGAGTTCGCTTTCCCGTGCTGTTATAAGGCCCAGGCAATGCCGGATGTCATTCACGGTTTCATCTGTCAGCGGGTGGCGATGGCCGGGGCGCGTGTAGGTATCCTTGGCAATTTTCGTGAGCACCTTGCGCATGACTTGCAGAATTCGTTCTTCCTGGGTCAGTGTACTGTCATTCATGGGGATTACCGTCTGGTCAATGGTGATGGCCTGTATTGTGACACAACTGCCATGCTGTGGCAGGTAGACAGGTCATTCCTTTATATACAGGGTCGACCAGTCACCATGGGTCAGTGATTTCAGGGTGTTCAGCAGGGTCTCGGCGGGTACCGCCTCTGACGGGTATATCCCCCTGATTTCCACGAAGCTTCGCCCGAAACCGGCGGTTTTCCTGAAGTTCAGACCAGTGATATCGCCAATAGCGCCACATTGCCCGCAGTGCCAGTCGCCGTGTGCCGGGTCGTCTTTCCATGCCTGAAGCCGTGACTGCCAGTCTGCCAGTGGCGCGCGGCATGCCGGGCAACGGGGCACGGCGGCACGGGGGTCGGATCTGAATCGCATGGCTTCAGAGCTGCTCAGGAAAACATGGCAAAATTTCCCGCTGGCACTGTCAGCTGCAAGTTTGACCGGGTCGGACGGGGGTTGCAGCTCGATCACGGGTGAGCAACCGAGGAAGATAATGAGTTGCAGGAAATGTTCGCCGACCGGGAAGTACATGTCGTTATGCAACTCGCGGGGCGGGCCGATCAGGCCAATCGCCTGTAATTCCGCGGCCAGCGTGTCGGTACTGATGGCTGGACACGCCGGGTCTGCCGGAAGCAGGATGAGTTTATGCGCTGCCACAAATGCGGCCTGCTGGATTCCGGAAGCTGATCATACTATGGCTGTCCCTGTGCGGTGTTATCTACCATACTATAAGCCATCATTCGCGGAAGCAGGCGGGGCGTGCCTATGTCATCAAGTGAACCTTTCTCAATCCATGCACTGGAACTCGGGCCGATGGAGAACTTTGTGTACCTGATCCACGACCATGTCTCCGGGCGGGCGGCGGTTGTGGACCCGGCCTGGGACGTCCCGGAGGTACTGGCACTGGCCGATTCCCGGGGTGTGCGCATAACCGATATCCTGCTGACGCACAGCCACCATGACCATATCAATGGCATCAGTGAAGTACTGGAAAAGTACGATGCGCAACTGCATCTGATGAAATCCGAGGCACAGTTCTGGGGGCACCAACTGGACCTGCCGACGCTGCATCACGGCGGTGATGTCATCGAACTGGGTAACACCGCAATCACGGCACTGCACACCCCGGGTCACACGCCGGGTTCGGCGTGCTATCACATCGGCAACGAGTTGATTACCGGTGATACGCTGTTTGTTTTCGGTTGCGGCCGCTGCGACCTGCGCGGTGGCGATCCGGAACAAATGTATGTCACCCTCAGGGATATGAGCAATCGTTTGCCAGCCGAGACCGTGATCCACCCGGGTCACAATTATGCAGAAAAGGCCACGACCACCCTGGATGAACAGCTGGCGGGCAATCCTTTCCTGCATTTTGATAACAGCGAAGATTTCACGCACTACCGCATGCACTATCACGACAAGCACCGCGACTCGCCCTATGGCCCTGTCCGCAAGGGCGATGAACTGAAACAGTCTACCACTGAGCTGAAGCAATAAAAGGAATGAAGCAATGACAAAGCACTACCTGAATGCGGGGATGATTGTATGTTGTCTGTTTGCCGGTCTGCTGACCGCCTGTGCCGGTATCAATACCTACACTGAGTCACCGCGTGTCTCTCTGGCAAGCATAGAACCGAAGGATATGACGCTGCTTGAGCAGCGCTATGCCATCCGTCTGCGCATCATGAATCCCAACGATGCGGCCCTGCCGGTTGACGGCCTGAGTTATGCGCTGGAAATCAATGACCGTGAATTTGCCTATGGGGTCAACCGCCAGGCGGTGGAAATACCGGCATTTGGCGAGGCGCTGCTGGATGTCGAGGTGGTCAGCAACCTGCTGAATGTCATGCAACAGATACAGGAGATGAGCGGTGAAAGTCGCGACAGCCTGACGTATCGTTTAACAGGAAAGATCAGCCTGGCAAACAGCCTCGGGAGTCTGCCGTTTGACTACAGCGGCAACCTGTCCTATCTGCCGACCGGGAAGCCGGCGGAGGAGACAGAAAACTGACCGTGCAGTCGTTTCGCGCCTGCCGCGTACATAATAATGCCGGCAGGGTAACAGCAGGCATTGAAGCACTGACGCTTGCCGCGCTCTCTCCCGGTGAAGTGGTTATCCGGGTGCACTACTCCAGTGTCAACTACAAGGATGCACTGGCTGCTACCGGCAGGGGCAAGATACTGCGCCGTTTCCCCCTGACTGCGGGTATTGATCTCGCGGGCGTGGTAACAGACTCCGTCGATGACCGCTTTCAGGCAGGTGAGGAGGTGCTGGTGACGGGCTGTGGTCTGGGTGAGTCCCATGACGGCGGCTTCTCCGATGTTGCCCGCGTACCGGCCGACTGGGTAGTGCCTTTGCCGGCCGGCCTGTCAATGTTTGACGCCATGGCGCTGGGGACCGCGGGTTTTACTGCGGCACTGGCCATCGACCGGCTTGAGCAGAACGGCCAGCAACCATCACTGGGACCGCTGCTTGTGACGGGTGCCAGTGGCGGCGTCGGCAGTGTCGCCATCGACCTGCTCGGTGCGCGTGGCTATGAAGTGGTGGCAGTAACGCGAAAAACAGAGGCCTCGGTGTACCTTGAACACCTCGGGGCAGCCAGTGTCAAAACCCCTGACAGTCTGATTTCTGACGGGCGGCCATTGCAATCCGCGCAATGGGGCGGGGCGATCGACAATGTCGGTGGCAGGGTGCTGGCCGGATTGATCAGCAGCACCCGTCCATGGGGCAGTATCGCCAGTATCGGTATGGCGGGCGGCAGTCAATGCGATACTACAGTCATGCCGTTTATTCTGCGTGCGGTCAGTGTGCTCGGGATCAGCTCGACCAACTGCCCGATGGAACGCCGCCTGCGAGTATGGCAGCGACTGGTGTCAGACCAGCGGCCGCTGCATTTGCCGCAGATCGTGGCCGGGGTGGTTGACCTGGATGAGCTGCCAGCCGTATTCGAACGTCTGCTGCAAGGGGAACATCAGGGCAGGTTTGTCGTCAGGGTGCAGTCGTAATCAGCAGGGTGGTACCCCTGTACCCCCTCTCCCAGGGGAGGGGGCCGGAGGGAGGGGACAGGATTTAAAAATAATCTCTTCGTTTTTTGTAACAGGCCAGGCAGACAGGGTATTCAATGAAGCCGTATTTGGCAGCGCTCAGACGTAATATTAATTCCGGTACCCGCCTGTGCCTGTTGCGGCGCTGTGTCGCGGATGACTTCACGGTGTCGCTGGATCAGCTGGTGCTGTTGATCGCCCTGAACCTGTTGCTCGCGTTCTTCGTTGACCTGGCCAGCAGTCTGCCGCATCCCGAATTCTATGCGCATGCCGTTGCCGCAAATGGACTGGATGTGTTGCTGTTTCTGTTCGCAGCCTATCTGGTCAGCAAGCTGCTGATGGAAGACCGTATGGCTTTGCGCCTCGCTGTTTATGTTTACAGTATAAGTCCGTTCTTCCTGCTACTGTGGGTCATGCTGGTGCGGCTGGAGGCACTGCTGCCGCCAAATGGCTTTGTCATCCATGCGCTTGCTTATCTGCTCTACCTGGCGTGGGCGATAATCGCCATCGGCCGGGTGCTGACCCTGTTATCGGGTGGTTACTCTCGCAAGGTCCCGGCAGCGATGCTGATCATCATACTGGCCTGGATACTGCCGGCCAGTTATTTTGCGGAGAACACGACACTCTGGTATGCCGCTGAAGAGCAAGGCGTTGATGAGTATGCAGCCTACCGGGCGCTTGACGTCGAACGCATTTTCTACCGGCAGCCGGAGTTGCTGTCGCAACACCTGGAGCCGCTGCTGACCGGGCGCAGTGACAGGGACGACCTGTATTTCGTCGGCTTTGCAGGTTATGCACTGCAGGACGTGTTCAGAAATGAAATCGAGTTTGCCCGTGCATTGTTTGACGAGCGCTTTGATACCCTGGGTCGCTCGCTGGTACTGGTAAACAGCCTTGCAACCCGCGATACCCTGCCGTTGGCGTCATCCATCAACCTGCAACGTGCACTGCAGCATATCGGTCATATTATCGACCGTGATAATGATGTCGTGGTGCTGTTTCTAACCAGTCACGGCGACAAGGCCGAGCTGTCTGTCAATTTCTGGCCGCTGCGGCTCAACGATGTGACCCCGGCGATGCTGAAACAGTACCTGGATGATGCCGCTATCAAATGGCGCATCATCATGGTCTCGGCCTGTTACTCGGGCAGTTTTATAGAGACACTCAAGGATCGCAATACCGCAATCATGACGGCGTCAGCGGCCGACAGGACGTCGTTCGGCTGTGATGACAAACGCAAGCTGACCTACTTCGGTGAGGTGTTGCTGCAGAACCAGTTGCAGGAACAGTTCTCGTTCGCGGCCGCATTTGAAGAGACGGCCAGGCAAATCGAAAGACGTGAACTGGCAGAAAAGCGTGATCCGTCGCGCCCGCAGATCTACATCGGAGAGGCCATGCAGGAGAAGCTGCGGCGCCTTGAATCCAGCCTCTCCGGTGACGCCGGCAAGGATGACGGCTCGGTGATACTGGACCCGTAGACAGCGTCCTGTCTCGTGGAAACGCTCCCGGATTACCTGTGTGCCGGCTTGCGAATGGTCTGCATTGGCCTCAATCCTTCGCTGCCGTCCGTGCGTGAAGGGTTTTATTTTGCAAACCCGCGTAATCGTTTCTGGCGGGCGCTGCAGGCCAGCGAGCTGCTGGACTCCACACTCGAGCCGGGTGTCGATGCGATGAAGATTCTGTTGTGCCAGTACCGTATTGGCTTTACGGACGTGGTCAAACGTCCGACCGCGGGTGCCAGGGACCTCAGGGCCGCGGATTTCCGTGAATGGGCGCCGCAGCTTGGACAGAAATTGCTGCATTGTCAGCCGGGGATTGCCTGGTTTCATGGCAAACTGGCCTATGCCAGTTACCTGCGCTACGGCGAAAAGATCAGGCAGGATATCGGCTGGGGTCACCAGCCCCGCAAAATAGGACGCACGCGGGTGTTTGTTACACCCAGCCCGAGTCCGGCCAATGCCGCCTTCTCCCTGGACGACCTGATTGCCTGGTACCGGGAGCTTGGCGTCTATGCCTCACTGCCCGGGCAGCGTCCGGAGCAGCCGCAGGGATAGGATGGCGGGGTGCCCCCGGACGCTGTTTGTGCGCATTATTGCTCCTGCAGAATACAAACCATGTTCTATACTTAAAAGTGAACAAAATAGCGGAGGGTTAGGTCATGGCAATTGCATCTACTGTGTCAAATTATCTGGCCGAGCATGACGTGGCCTACGATGTTTTGACGCATCCACACACGGCAAGTAGCGGGGAAAGCGCACAAGCGGCGCATGTAACCGGTTCCCGGCTCGCCAAGTCCGTGATTCTGGAGGATGATCATGGCTACGTCATGGTGGTTTTACCTTCAAATCGACAGGTCAACCTGGGTGAGTTGCACCGGCAGTTAAACCGTAATCTCGGACTGGCAACCGAGGGTGAGCTGGGCAGCCTGTTCAGGGATTGTGAAATCGGCGCACTTCCGGCAGTGGGTCCGGCCTACGGGATGGAGACAGTGGTCGATGACACGCTTGCAGAACAGTCAGATATCTACTTTGAAGCCGGCGATCATGAACAGCTGATCCATGTCAGTGCAGAAACCTTTCAGGCACTACTGGGAGACAATGCCCGGCACGGTCATTTCAGTCACTGAACGCCAGTTGCTGTCATGCCGCTCTCTACGCGTGTAGGGAGCGGCATAACTAAATGTATTTGCTATAAAAATACTTAAAGCCCAAGTGCTGCCGCTCCCCACCCGACACCGCCAATGGTGGCTTCCGGGTGCTGGTGGCGTACCTGTTGTTCGACTTTCGCTACCTCGGTTTCGGCAACATCCACCATTAGCAGGATTTCACCGTGGGTGAGCGCATCCTGAAATTCGCCAAGGTGGGTATTCGGCAGGCTGGTAAAGCCCAGTCCCGCGAAAAAATTCGCCACCATGATGACAACCGGTAGCAGTAGCCACCAGTTCCAGTTGAGGGTCAATATCAGCGCAATGAATACACACAGTGCCACGGCAAAGCTGACGAGATTGGCATTCCAGAGTAGTTTCTCCACCAGGTTGGCGCTGTCCCTGGCTTGTCGCAAAGTCGATGTCGGCAAACCGTCGAGCCGTGTGCGTCGATCACCGAGCGCGTGGATTTGCGCCGGGCTGATACCGCTTTTATTGAGTTCATCAACCACGCGCAGGGCGTGAGCCCTGTCAGGCAGCAGAAAGTAAAGCCTTCTGTCCATTGAGATCTCCCCCTCTCATTCGCAACTAAAACATGGTGTTAAATGCTTAATCAGGCGACTGGCCCTGTCCAGGGAACGGTATTCCCTGAATACTATTTATAGTTCTTTTTGCGGTATAGACAACCACGCTGGCAGTGATGTTACTACCGAAAGTTGTCGTGCTGCAATCCATCCATGGCTGTTGACAGCAAACAGCGCCTGCAACACAATAGCGGGCTTGCATTTTGGAGGGGTTCCCGAGTGGTCAAAGGGATCAGACTGTAAATCTGACGGCTCAGCCTTCGGAGGTTCAAATCCTCCCCCCTCCACCAGATGTGCAGAGGTAACGCGTTTGGCGGGTGTAGTTCAACGGTAGAACCTCAGCCTTCCAAGCTGATGGTGTGGGTTCGATTCCCATCACCCGCTCCAGTATTAAATGGGGGTCAGACCCCGGTTTTTTCGACCAGTGTTTTTTTATGCGGTGAAGACGGGCAGTAGGAATCGCGGGGTCTGACCCGGTTTAATTTGCCCATATAGCTCAGTCGGTAGAGCACTTCCTTGGTAAGGAAGAGGTCACCGGTTCAAATCCGGTTATGGGCTCCAGATTTTTTGAACGTTTGATAGTTATATACAAGGTAACAACGTAAACCGTAACGGGAGTCAGTCAAGATGTCCAAGGAAAAATTTGAACGTACCAAACCGCATGTGAACGTGGGCACCATTGGTCACGTGGATCATGGCAAGACGACATTAACAGCGGCGATCACGAAGGTGATGGCGGAGCAGCACGGTGGCGA
>JBATFE010000311.1:0-12466 GCA_049664445.1 Gammaproteobacteria bacterium | reverse complement strand
CCGCATTGCTGGCACCGCTGCTGCAACTGTCGATGCTCGAAGGTGCCAGCTTCGCCCTGCTGGCAATGCTCGGGGATCTGTGTTCCAGCTTTATCAAGCGGCGACTCGGGTTTGCTTCCAGTCGCTCAGTACCGCTGCTCGATCAGTTACCGGAATCCATGCTGCCCCTGTGGGGCATGCAAACGGTACTCGGGGCCAGCGTCATCGAAATGGCCCTGGCGGTATGTACCTTTATAGTGATCGACCTGCTGCTTTCCAGGCCGCTCAGGTCTGACCGGACCTGAATGGCACGGTGACAGGCACCCGGGGGGGGGCGGTGATCCGCAACTGAACTTGCCTGCAGACCTCAGGCGCAATGCAGCTGATGCAGAGTGATCTCCGGCGGGCAGTTGATGCGCAGGTCCACGACACAGGCACCCGAGCCGACAGAGGTATAACCCGACAGGCCGTGATAGCGCCAGGCACCGGCACAATATTTTCGCGGACAGCTGGCATTACACATCACCGCAACCCCGCCGGGCAGACACATCTGGCCACCGTGCGTGTGGCCACACAGCATGACATCAAAGTCTGCATGTGCGGCGTGCCGGTAGATCTCGGGAGAATGTGCCAGCAGTATCGACACGACACCCTCGGGAATGTCATCACCGGCCTTTTCGATATTATCGGCACGGTAGTAGTGCGGGTCATCGATACCGGCAAGGTAGATCGAGCCCCCCCCGCGCTGCAGCATTACCTGCTCGTTCAACAGCATGCGGATGCCCATGGACTCCAGCGCCGGCACCATGCAGATGGTGTCGTGGTTTCCCAGCACACCGTAGACATCGCCCCCAAGGTGGGTGCGCAGCAGTTGCAGGCCCTGCAGGGCGGCTTCATAGGGGCCGTATGTTTCCGCCTTGAAGTCGCCGGTTAACACACACAGGTCATAGTCCACCTGGCGAACAGCTTCGATCAGCACATGGGGAAAGTCATCCGCCATGTCGATGTGCAGATCCGAGATCTGCAACAGGGTGAAACCATCAAACGCGGCCGGCAGGTGCTGCAGCGTAATGTGGTTGTGACGAACCCTGATCTGGCGCGCATTGCGCTTTGCCCGGCCATGCAGCAACAGCAGCCGCAGACTGTTGCGAATAATGGAACGCAGTGCATACCAGTTTTCGACATGGAAGAAATTCCGGCCCTGCCCGAAAACCCTGCGCTCGTAGTCACGCTCTATTCCCAGGCGTTGTTTGAGATGAATCCTGCCGACCCGCTGTCGCAGCAGCGCAAGGGTCTCATCATCGAGCGGACTGGAAGTCATATCCCATTGTCAGGCGAGTACACGGAGATTTCAATGCAAGAAGGAAGGAAGCCCTGCAGAATTACTGTAAACTGCCGGCACCTGCTGAAACACAACTGCACGGCGCACCGCAACCGGGACTGGATTCGCCCGGGTTTGTTATCACCGATGTCCTTTGCTACGGTTGTGCAGGCAGGCTGCATGCAGCCAATAAACCCGAGGGGAACCGATTATGAACCTGGAAAAAGTCTTTTTCGCATTCTTCATTGTCCTGGCACTGACTCTGAATTTCGGCTTTTTTCTCGGCGACCTCGACGATCCCAATCATCACAATGTGTACGAGCTTTATGCCGCACTGGTTGTCAGCCTGATAGCCACCATCATGAAGTTCGGAGACCGCGCCCATATCGGCGCTGTGTTGCTGGCCACCAGCCTGGTCGCCGATCTGCAGCTGATTGCTGCCGTCATCGTCTGGACCCTGTTTGCGCATGCCAGTGACACCGGCGTGACGCCGATGATCATGGCCAGCATCGTATCACTCTCCGGGGGCGCGTTACTGGCAAATATCACTTCTGTCGTTATCCTGGTAACCGAAACCGTCATGTTCCGCCGTTGAGTACCTGAGAAGCACGGACAACTGCCGAGCGACCATGCATAACCTCCTGTACCTGTTATTGCGGCGCATGCGCATGCCACTGATCGTGGTCATACTTGCCTATGCGATTTCCATCATCGTCCTGGTACTGATACCCGGCATGGACGACCAGGGCAACCCCTGGCAAATGAGTTTTTTCCATGCCTTTTATTTTGTCAGCTTCATGGGCTCCACCATCGGTTTCGGGGAAATCCCCTACCCGTTTACCGATCCGCAACGCATCTGGACGACGGTCGCCATGTACCTGACCGTCATTTCCTGGTTGTATGCCATCGGCTCGCTGTTTGCACTGCTCAATGACCCGGCCTTTCAGCGCATCGTTGCATTCAACAGATTTACCCGGGCAGTGAAAGCGATACGCGAGCCTTTCTACCTGATTTGCGGACTTGGAGATGCCGGTCACCTGGTGATTCGCGACCTGGCCGAACACAATATACGCAGCGTCATCATCGACAGGGATGACAGCAAGATCCAGTTATTGCGCCTTGAAGACCTGCCACTGGTCGTCCCCGGGATCAGTGCCGATGTCACCAATACATCCACACTGCTGGCAGCCGGATTGCTGAAACCGGAATGCCAGGGTGTCATCGCCCTCACCGGCAGCGACCATATCAACATGACCACTGCCATTACCAGCAAACTGCTGGCATCGGAATTGCCAGTGATCTGCCGCGCCGAATCACATGATTCACAGGACAATATCGCCTCCTTCGGTACCGATTACATCATTAATCCGTTTGATTCATTCGCCAAGCGCTTTGCCATGATGTTTCAGTCGCCCAGCATGTACATGGTGTATGAATGGATGACCACTATTCATGAATCGCCACTGAGTGATTTCAGGGTGCCCCCCAGGGGCACCTGGGTGCTCTGCGGTTTTGGCCGCTTTGGCAAGGCGGTATGGGAGAGTCTGTCTTTTAAAGGCATACACACCGTTATTATCGAAGCCGATGTTGCCAGGACAGGGGCGCCGGAGGGCACCATCGAAGGCCGGGGGACAGAGGCGATCACACTCTATGAGGCCGGTATCGAGCAAGCCGTTGGCCTGATCGCCGGAACCGACGATGATGCCAACAATCTGTCCATCATCATGACCGCACAAAAACTCAACAAAGACCTGTTCATCGTGGCGCGGCAAAACCTGAGCACCAATGACACCCTGTTTGCGGCCGCTGGCATCGACATCATCATGCAGTCCGGAAGACTCATCGGCCAGCGCGTGGTTGACCTGATCATGACGCCGCTGCTGTCGGACTTCCTGCGCATGGCAAGAGACCAGAATGAAGAATGGGCCAATGTACTGGTCAGCCGGGTGATCGGGGTACTGGACAAGCCACCGGATTCCTGGGTGCTGACCATCTCGCAACAACATACCCCGGCAATACTGGAGCTACTCAACATGGGCTGTCCCACGACGCTGGGCAGCCTGCTCACAGACCCGCGCGACATCTCCACAACCCTGCCCTGTGTTGCGCTCTACCTCAAGCACGCCAATAACAACGAGGTCCTGCTGCCGGGAAATGAAATACAGCTGCAGGACGGGGACCAGCTACTGTTCTGCGGTCAGGCGGATGCCGAGACGCACATGCTCTGGAGCACCGGCAACCTGCATGCCCTGGGCTACATCTGCAGCGGTTATGACCTTCCCAGCGGGTCACTGTGGCGCTGGCTCGACACCCGCAGGCTACGCCGCAGTGACAGCAAGCCTGATATGGCACGTGATATGCAAGAATAATGTCGAACCCAAAGCCAGTCTGCCCTCAGGGACTGCACCGGGCATTACCGAGGCCACGACATGAAAACCATAGAACTTCAGTTAGTTACCGTTGGACTTGACGATGGCAAGCAGGGCATATTCGTCGGTCTGCCACTGTTGTCACAGCAGGATGCAGATGCCGGCGGTCAGGTAGAAAACTTATGGTTTTCAGATATTAAGAATGTGCCTAACAGTCTGACCATCGATGAACTGATGAAACTGGTGGCCAGTCAACTGTGTGACTGCATAGCAACCGTCCAGTAAGCCCAATTCGTCAATTTTTCGGCACTTCGCCAGGCGATTGCCGCCGCCAACCGTTCACAGGACCGGTGACATCGCCCTGCCCCACCACCATGAGTCTTTGGCCCGGGCACCATTCTGTTAGAGAATAACGGCCCGACAATCCTTACCAGCGACCCATAGCCAGATGAACATCTCGGTCATTATCCCCACCTGGAACCGCGCCGATCGACTCGCGAAGGCATTGCAGTCGGTTTACGCACAGCGCCTCCCGGCAGCGGAGGTGATTGTCGTGGATGACGGCTCCAGCGATGACACCCGCAGACGGGTACTCACCCATTTTCCGGATGCCCGCTACATCTATCAGCCAAACAGGGGAGTCAGCAGCGCACGCAATACCGGCATACGGGCTGCGCGCGGTGACTGGATTGCGCTGCTCGACTCGGACGACCGCTGGCAACCCGACAAGCTGGAGCAACAATGTGCACAGATAGGCGCCCGCCCGGAGTATAAAATCTGTCACAGCGATGAAATCTGGATTCGCAACGGCCGGCGCGTCAACCCCATGAAAAAACATGCCAAGTACGGCGGGCATATCTTCCGGCATTGCCTGCCGCTGTGCGTCATATCGCCCTCTGCCGCGATCATTCATCGGGAACTGTTCACCGAGGTCGGCCTGTTTGATGAACGCCTGCCCGCCTGCGAGGATTATGATCTGTGGCTGAGAATCTGCGCCGCGCACCCGGTGTTATATATAGACAGGCCACTCATTACCAAGGAGGGGGGACACAGCGATCAATTGTCGCGACACTACTGGGGAATGGATCGCTTTCGTATCCATGCCCTGGAAAAGATACTGGCCTCCGGCACGCTGGATGCCGCGAACCACGCCGCGGCCCTCGCGACCCTGCTGGACAAACTGGCCATTGTCATCAAGGGGGCCATCAAACACGGCAATCACGGGCTGGCCAGCCACTACCGCGAGAAACAGCAATGCTATCACCGCAAAACGGCGCCGGCAGTGGTGTGTCCGGCATGATCAATCTGGTTGTCGCCCTGCCCGCCGAGGCGCGCCCGCTGATTGCGCATTACCGGCTCACTGACAAAACAACCCTGGGTGGATTTCGTCTCTATCAACACGCCGACATGTCACTGATCATCTCGGGTCCGGGTAAAATCGCATCCGCCGCAGCCACTGCACTGCTGGCCGGCCGCAACACGTCCGGGGAACAGGCCGTCTGGCTGAATATCGGCATTGCCGGACATGCCACGCATGCCACCGGAACCAGTCTGCTCGCCCATCGTATCACCGACCACGCAACCGGAAAAAGCTGGTACCCGCCACGGCTTTTCGACCTGGCAACGACAGGCGCCAGCCTGATAACCGTCGACGCAGCGGAACACAGTTACCGCCAGGATGCGGCCTTCGATATGGAAGCCAGTGGCTACTATGCCGTGGCCGTGCGTTTCTCAACTGCCGAGCTGGTGCAATGTTTCAAGGTGGTATCGGATAACCGCGAGCAATCCACCGCAACCGTCACCGCGGAACGCTGTGTGCAGCTGCTCACAGGGAGACTGGATGAGATCGACCAGCTGCTCGGCGCACTGGCGGCCCTGGCACAGGACTGCAACAGCTGGCATGCGGCGCCTGCGGGACTCGAACGCCTGTCCAGTCAATGGCACTTTACGGTTTCCCAGCAACATCAACTGACTGAACTGGCAAGGCGCTGGAAGGTGCTTATGCCGGACCGGCCGCTGTGGCTCGATGAACTCGACAGCAAAAAGAACGCCGCCGGGGTATTGCACTGTCTACAGCAATACCTTGACTCACTGGCGCCGGATCTGCTGCAGTCCGCACACGAATCCCGTGTTTGACACACTCTATATAGAGCAGCAGGTTACCGGGCATGCACGGACGCGGGACATTTGTGCGCGCTTCCCGAATGCAACACGCGTTGAATGTGACCGCTATGGCGAGGTCTTCAACCCGAAATCACAGAATTTTCGTCTGCAAAAACGCAGGCCAGCGCTGATCCTGGCACACAAACACCATGGACGCGTCCTCGAGACGCCGCAGGGATATGGTCTCGGCGGCCACAGGAACTATTATTTTTCGCATATGCTGAACTGCCTGTATGACTGCCGTTATTGCTTCCTGCAAGGCATGTACCGTTCGGCGCACTATGTGCTGTTTGTAAACTATGAAGATTATGAAACTGACATGGACACGCTACTGGCACAGGCCGACAACGAAGCGTGCTGGTTCTTCTCCGGTTATGATTGCGACAGCCTCGCCCTGGAACCGGTATCGGCCTTCATGCAACACTTCCTGCCGTTCTTCAGCGAACGTCCACTGGCACGCATCGAGCTGCGCACCAAAAGCACGCAGATCCGCAGTCTGCTGAAAATGAAAGCGCTTCCCAATGCGGTGATTGCCTTCAGTTTCACTCCGCAAGAGATCTACCGGTCACTGGAGCACAAGGTGCCGACACTGGAACGACGCCTGCAGGCGATGCTGCAATTACAGCAGGCCGGCTGGCAGCTCGGCCTGCGATTCGACCCGCTGATTTACCAGCACGGTTACCAGGCACAATACCGCAGGCTGTTTCAGCAACTCTTCAGCCACCTGAACAGCGAGCAACTGCACTCCGTCAGCCTCGGGACGTTTCGCCTGCCGCGCAGCTATTTCAGAAACATTGTGCAACTCTACCCGGACGAAGCACTGTTCGCCGGTGCTTTCAGCATTGACAACGGCATGATTTCCTATCCACAAACGCTGGAGCGGGAGATGACCGCATTTTGCACTCGCGAGTTACTGCAGCATATCCCGGAATCGGTGTTATTCCCCTGTACACTGGCGGCCTGATGGAGCACACACAAAACAGGACCCTGCTGGTAACCGGCGCCAGTTCCGGTATTGGCGAGGCCGTTACCGCGCGACTGCTCCGGCACGGCTACCGCGTCATCGGCTTGGCCCGCGATTTCAGCAAAACCTGCTTCGACAGCGATCGCTTCAGGGCATTGCCCATTGATTTATCACGGCTCGATGAACTGCCTGCGCGGCTGGAGGCCCTGCTCAGTGAGGAGCCGCTGATAGACGGCGTTATTTGCTGTGCCGGCAGCGGCCGCTTTGGCTCACTGGAAGAATTCTCCTACACACAAATCAGTGCCCTGCTGGACCTCAACCTCACCAGCCCGATCTATCTGGTACGCGCCCTGATACCCGGCATGAAAAAACGTGCCGCGGGTGACATTATCCTCATAGGTTCCGAGTCCGCACGTAGCGGCGGCAGGCGTGGCGCCGTCTACTCGGCTGCCAAGTTCGGGTTGCGCGGGCTGGCACAGTCACTGCGCCATGAATGTGCCGCCAGCGGCATACGCATCAGCATCGTCAACCCGGGTATGGTGAAAACACCGTTCTTCGATGCGCTGGATTTTCAGCATGGTGATGAGCCGGACAACTACATCCTCCCGGATGATGTCGCCAGCGCAGTACTCACCATCATCGAAGCACGCGCTGGCACGGTGTTTGACGAGATCAACCTGTCACCACAAAAGAAGGTGGTGCGTTCCCGGAAACCGGTAAAGCAGTAAACCGGGTGTTTATGAAACCGGCTTCCGGGACAGCGACTGCAACGGCAACGACACGGCAGCGTTTCTGCAGCAACACCACAACACTTGCCGGTGTATTTCCCTACACTTCTCTGTGAAATACGAGCTGCAGTTTTACTGTATACTTTTGCGCCAACACGGAACAAAGCCCGGACGGAATCATGGCCAGAGTAAAAATATTCAGTACCGCCAGCTGCCCCTTTTGTGTCAAGGCGAAACAACTGCTGACGAAATGGAACATCCCCTACGAAGAGGCCATGATCGACAGCGACGCAGCAGCCAGGCGCGATTTCGTGGTTGCCACCAATGGCGCACGCACGGTACCGCAGATTATTATCGATGGCGAATGCATCGGTGGTTTTACCGACCTGACCGAACTGCACATGGACAACAAACTGGGGCACCTGTTTGAGCAATAACCGGAAGAACGCAGACCACCATGACTGACGAAAAGATCTATCGCATTACATTCTACAACCAGGGCGATATCTACGAGCTGCACGCCCACGAGATTCACCAGGGAAACATGTACGCCTTCCTTGAAATCGAGGGGATTATCTTTGGTGAACGCTCTGCCATCGTCGTTGACCCGGCAGAAGAAAAGCTGAAATCCGAGTTTGAGGGAGTCACCCGTACCTATATCCCGTTACAGGCCGTGATTCGCATTGACCAGGTTGAACGCGAGGGCAGCAACAAGATTATTGCAGCGGACGCACACAATGGAAAAGTCATGCCGTTTCCGTCACCTCAGCCCTACAACCGGCACCTGTCCGACTGAATAGCGCCGGAACCGTGCTGTAACAGCCGCCAGTCACTTGCCTTATCGCTTCAAGTATCGTCAAATAAGATCAGCAACAAGGCCTGTTCGGCGCATGATCCCGGGCTTGCCATACAAATAAAACACCTGGAGCCTCAACATGGACACTTCCAACATCATCGTACCCAACCGCCTCACCAACATGCAGGAGATGGAGGTTGTTGTGAATGGCCCGCACGACGCGAACCGCCTGTTCATCTACAGCGGCATGGCAGAGGTTGAGCTCTGCGGCGGCCTGCCGCACCCGCGCTGGTCACTGGAGGTGGTCTGCTTTGAGCTCGGCAGGAAATACGACTGTGAGAACGGCGAAAATGTCGTCAGTATTGTTGCCACAGCCTCCATAGCCGGCGCACGCACGGACGGGGTAGCCAGTTTCGCCGGCTGGGAAATCTTTGGCGCAGCCGGAGAACTGGATAGTGACAGCTGTCGCATTCGCATGAACATCGCCGCGGGTGCCCGTGATACCCAGGCGTTCCTTGAGCAGATCTCTTTCCATATAAACGTCCTCGCGAAGATCAACGAATAACAGCGACCGCTTCCTGCAGGCGGATGCCCCACACATAGGGCAACAGCAGGTAGACAAACCCGGTAATAACCACCACCCCGATCAGGTTCAGCCGGAAACCGGCCGCTGCCATCTGCGCGATGCTGATATAGCGACTGCTGAATACGATGGCGTTGGGAGGCGTGGCGACCGGCAGCATAAAGGCAAACGAGGCGGCAACAACGGCTGCCACCATCAGACCCAGGGGATTCATATCGATTGCAGTCGCCAGTGCGCCCATCACGGGCAACAGCAGTGAGGCAGTGGCTGTGTTGGATGTCACCTCGGTGAGAAAGACAACCAGCAGCACAACAGCCGCGATGATCAGGATACTGTTAAACCCCTGCAGGACTGTTAGCTGCTCTGCCAGCCAGCGCGTCAGACCGGATTCACTGAATCCCTGCGCCAGTGCGAATCCGCCGCCAAACAGCACAATAATGTCCCAGGGAATCGTGACAGCCGTTTTCCAGTCGAGCAGAAATTCCCTTTTTTTCAGGTCCACCGGTATCATGAACAACAGTATTGCTGCGGCGATCGCTATAGTGGAATCCTTGACCATCGACGGCTCTTCCGGCTGATAAAAGCCTCGCAGAATCCACAGCAAGGCGACCACACAAAAGACCGCTGCAACAATCATCTCCTGGCGCGACATCGGGCCAAGCCGGGCAATCTGCTCCCTGATCATTGCCTTGCTGCCGGGCAAGTGCATGTCGGCACGCGTGAACAGGACACGTGCCAGATAGAACCAGACAATGAACAGCATCACCAGCGACAGCGGTAACGCAAACATCATCCAGTCAAGAAAGCTGATACTGATAGCGTAGGTTTTCTCGATCACACCGGCAAAAATCGCGTTGGGCGGCGTACCAATGAGGGTGGCCACGCCACCGATGGAGGCCGCATAACCTATGCCGAGCATTAACACCGTGCCAAACCAGAACTCACCGGGCGCATGCCTGTTGTCATGCTCCATATCCCCGGTCAGCGCCATGGCGATGGTCACCATCATCATGGTGGCCGCAGTATTACTGATCCACATCGACAAAAATGCCGTTGCCAGCATAAAGCCCAGCACAATCCGCTGCGGCGTCACCCCGACCAGGCGAATCGTGTAAAGCGCGATGCGGTGATGCAAATTCCATTTCTGCATCGTCACGGCGATCAGGAAGCCGCCCAGAAACAGGTAGATGAGGTGATTGCCATAGGCACGCGTGACCTCGCTGCCGGATAAAACGCCCAGCAGCGGGAACAGCGCTACCGGCAGCAACGCCGTCGCGGGGATCGGAATCGCCTCGGTCACCCACCACACGGCCATCAACACCGCAACAGCGGCCACGCGCAGTCCTTGCGGCGTCATACCGTCCGGCAACGGCAGAAACAGCATCAGCGCGAACAGCAGCGGGCCCAGCAGCAGGCCAACCACATTGCGCTGTTTAATCACTGCGCTCATCCAGGAGTGATGCGGGCTGCCGGCATTGCCGATGGATAGCTGTTGATGACGAATATCATGGTCTGATTATCAGTCCCGGCCAGCGCAATGGCAAACCGGGCGTGCGTAAATAAAAATGAAACAAACCGGCAGCCTGGCTGTCCATTGGCTACACCTTCGACACTGACAGGACCCTGCCATGGACATTACCCGACGGACTCGCTGGCTCGCCTTGCTGCTTCTCGGCTGCGTCGCAGTCAGCAGCAACGTATCAAGTGACACTGACAAGACACAGCACCAGACGGCAACCTTTGCCGGTGGCTGTTTCTGGTGCATGGAGCCCCCTTTTGACAAACTTGACGGTGTCATTTCGACGACCTCGGGCTATATCGGTGGTAACAGCAAAGACCCGACCTACAAGGAGGTGTCACGTGGCGGAACAGGGCATGCGGAGGCCGTGCAAATTGTCTACGATCCGGCACGCATCAGCTATGATGAGCTGTTGAACGAATTCTGGCATAACATTGACCCGACAAACGCCAATGGCCAGTTCTGCGACTGGGGGAGCCAGTACCGCAGCGAAATCTATTATCACAACGCCGAACAGGAAAGACTGGCAAAACAGTCAAAGGCCGCATTGATCGACCAAAAGTCCTTCGATGCACCCGTTGTGACCGGCATTACCGAGGCCAGTACCTTTTATCCTGCCGAGGACTACCACCAGGACTATTATTTGAAAAACCCGGTGCGCTACAAGTTCTATCGCTATGGCTGTGGCCGTGACAAGCGACTGGAGGAACTCTGGGGGAAAACGGCGGATGCCGGGAGTCATTAAACCGGTTGTCCACATCATACTAATAGCCACGGAAGAACACGGAAGAATAAATGCCTTCTGAATAAGGATTTCGTGTGCTTCCGTGGCATACTGATTTTTGATCTTGTTTTTTCGTGTTCTTCCGTGGATTCCGTGGCCATTATATTTTTTGCTACTAGCCGGAAATACCTCCCGACATGAAAAAGGTCGTCATCCACAAGCCCGGCGGTTATCAACAACTGGTCATTGAGCAACACCCCGATTTACACCCCGGACCCGGCGAGATCGTCGTATCGGTCGCCGCCAGCGGCGTAAATTTTGCCGACTGCGTGACGCGCATGGGCCTGTATGCGTCGGCAAGGCACTATGTCGGTTACCCCATTACCCCCGGTTTTGAGGTGAGTGGCACCGTACTGGAGTGTGGTGTCGGGGTTACCGACCCTGAACCGGGCACCCCGGTCATCGCCGTGACACGGTTCAATGGCTATGCCACCCAGGTCTGCGTCAACAGGGAGCAGGTCTTTCGGCTGCCACAACCACTCTCCTATGAAGCAGCCGCTGCAATGCCTGCCGTGTCATTGACCGCCTGGTTTGCACTGTTCCGACTGGCACACGCCCGGTCCGGCGAGACCCTGCTGGTGCATTCTGCAGCCGGTGGTGTCGGCAGCATGCTGGTGCAACTCGGGAAACTTTCAGGCTGCAGGGTAATCGGTGTCGTCGGGGCCGCCCACAAGGTCGCCGCCGTGACCGCGCTGGGTGCAGATGCCGTCATCGACAAATCAACACAGGACCTGTGGAGTGAAGCAGAACGTCTGGCACCGGGAGGCTTTGACATCATCCTCGACGCCAACGGCGTCACCACCCTGAAACAGAGCTACCGGCACCTCGCGCCTGTCGGACGACTGGTAGTCTACGGCTTCCACGGCATGCTGGTGACACATGACGGCTTGCCGGGAAAAGTCCGACTGGCGTGGGATTTTCTGCGCACACCGCGATTCAGCCCCTTTGACCTGACCACGAAAAACCGCAGCGTACTCGGTTTTAACCTGAGTTTCCTGTTTGACAAGCGTGAGTTGATGGCCACGGGGATGCAGCAGATCCTGCAATGGCTGGAGCAGGGAAAATTGGCGCCCCCGACGGTGACCCGCTACGCCTTCGACTCGGTCGCCGAGGCACACAGAGACCTGGAGTCGGGTCAAACCGTCGGCAAACTGGTGCTTGGCTGCAAGCCGTGATCCTGGTGAGGATTCAGCCTGACAAAGTTTAATATTATTGCCACGGAAGCACACGGAAAACACTGAAGAAAAGATGCCTTGATAA
>JBATFE010000310.1:0-32574 GCA_049664445.1 Gammaproteobacteria bacterium | reverse complement strand
CCGTGGACAGATAGCCATGACACATACTATATGAATTATATGAAAAATATAGCATATTCCCGGCAACCCGGATAAAAATAACCCGGCGCACCGTGCTGGACGACTGGCGCAAGCAAGTGGCACTGCCTGCCAGAGAGCTGCAGCCTGCATCGATATACAAGCGCGGACGACTGACAAAGAACAGCGGAGCATACCCATGAGTGACAGTCCCACGGTCAAACAGCAGCACAAAGGAACGCATTTCAGCATCGAGATCCAGCCGGTACTGCCTGCGCAATTCGCGCGTCTTCCGGAACTGGCCAATGACCTGTATTACAGCTGGAATAATACCGTCAGGGGGCTGTTCCGGCATCTCGACGAAGACTGCTGGAATGCCTGCTCACATAATCCCAGGGTATTCCTGCGGCGACTGCGCCAGCACAAGATCGATGCGGCCGCCAGGGACCCGATCCTGCTATCAGAATTCCGCCAGGTGCTGTCGAACTATGACACCTACCTGGAACAGAAACCGACCATCCGCATTGACGAGTACCTGGACCGTGACACGGACCTGGTTGCCTATTTCTCGGCCGAATACGGCTTCCACGAAAGCATGCCTATCTATGCCGGCGGACTTGGCATCCTGGCAGGTGATTACTGCAAGGCCATGAGCAATCTCTGGGTACCGTTTGTGGGCGTTGGTATTCTTTACCACGAGGGCTATTTCAGGCAGCACATCGACTGTAATGGCATACAGATTGCCGAACGCCTGCGCAGTGATTCATCCGACATGCCGGTTGCGCTGGCACTGGATGCCGACGGTCACGAGGTCAGCGTTCACATTGACCTGCCGGGGCGGCAGATTGCGCTGCGCGTCTGGCAGGTCAATGTCGGCCACATCCGTCTCTACCTGCTGGACAGCGATGTCCCCGCCAACACCCCCGATGACCGTCAGTTGACGGCGCAGCTCTACGGGGGTGACAGTGATATGCGCATACAGCAGGAAATCATTCTCGGCATCGGCGGGGTGCGCGCGCTGCGCGCGCTGGGCCTGCAACCGACGGTGTGGCATATCAATGAAGGTCATGCCGCCTTCCAGATACTGGAACGCTGCCGCGAGCACATCAGCGCCGGGATGATGTTTGACAGTGCCATCGAACTGGTCGCCGCCGGTACCGCCTTCACCACGCATACACCGGTGCCTGCCGGTCATGATGTGTTCCATCAGGATGTCATGCGCCACTATTTCAGCAGTTTCATCCAGCAGCTGGGTATTGCAGAGAAACAGTTCCTGGCGCTGGGCAGCAACCCGCGTGATCCCGCGGGCTTCTGCACCACGACACTCGCCATACACGGCTCGCGCTACCGCAACGGTGTCAGCCGCATCCATGGCAAGATCGCCTCGGAGATGGAATCCTACATATGGCCCGATATCCAGACGTGTGACAACCCGATCGCCGCGATCACCAATGGTGCAGATGTCGATACCTACCTGGCGCGTTCCTGGGCAGCACTGTTCGAGATGTACATGGGCGGCGGCTGGCGTGCACAACTGACACAGGTTCAATTCTGGGAAAGCTTCATCAGCAATATACCAGACCATGTCTTCCTCAGCGTACGCCAGCTGCTAAAGGCGGCGGTCCTCGAGGAAATCAGGCGCCGCGCCAGCATTCAGTATGAACGCTGCGCACAAACCAAGTCACTGAAAAAACATCTGACCCGCCACCTGGGCGCACAGAACATCGATACCCTGCTGATCGGCTTTGCACGCCGCTTTGCCGTCTATAAACAGGCCGGGCTGGTGTTCAGGGACCTGCCGCGGCTGGCGCGGCTGGTGAATGACCCGCAACGTCCACTGACACTGGTGTTTGCCGGCAAGGCACATCCCAATGACAGGCCGGGACAGGCACTGCTGAAGCGGGTGTACGACATCAGCCTGTTACCCGAATTCCAGGGCCGGGTCATCCTGCTGGAGGACTACAACCTGTCCATGGCCCGTGATCTGGTGTCAGGTGTCGACGTCTGGCTGAACACACCGAGATACCCGATGGAGGCCTGCGGCACCTCGGGCATGAAGGCCGCCATCAACGGGGTACTCAATCTCAGCGTCGCGGATGGCTGGTGGGCCGAGGCCTGGAACGGCGAGAATGGCTGGTCAATCACGCCGCACCCGGAATTCGATGACGACACCCGTGAAAAACTCGAGGCGGAGGAGCTGATGAACATACTCGAGCACCACGTCATCCCTGCCTACTATGCCCGCAATGAGGAAGGTGCTCCGCAGGCGTGGATCCGCATGGCGAAGGCCTCGATGATGTCCGTACTGCCGCGCTTCAATACCATTCGCATGGCGCTCGACTATCTTCGCGACGCCTACGCACCCGCCGCACGCGAAAGCCGCAAGTTGCTGCAGGATAACGCCAGGGGTGCACAGGAACTGGCGGCCTGGAAGCAAAAGATTGCCAGCAACTGGGGCGGGGTCTATGGGTCCCTGGGCAGTCCGATACCGGCAGCCATCAGCAGCAGTGAGGTGCTGCCGGTGGAAATCGAGGTCCACCTCAACGGGCTGGAGGCCAGTGATATTGTCGTTGAGTGTGTATTCGGCCAGGAAACCGCAAGCGGACACTTTGAAACACGGCACTGCCTGCCCTTTGTGCTGGCGGAGAAAACGGACGGCGATGTCGCCAGGTTCAGTTGTACCCTGTTCGATTCGAGAGAACCATGCCAGTGGGGCGGGCAACAGGCCTTCAAGATCCGCATGTACCCGTGCCACATGCTCCTCAACCATCCACTCGAATGTGGCCGCATGAACTGGCTGTAGCGGGCATGATGACAGGCCTGCGTGGCCATGTGGCCTGGATGGGTTGATATCCGCTGTTTGATGAGAGCAGAAAAATGCCAGCGGCGGCAGGCGCTGATTGTGATGGTGGATGCCTGCACAGGTCCCGCTGTGCTCTTATGCCGCTAGCCGGCGGGCCACACCCCGGTATGACGTAGACGGGACGAACACCCGTCACTGCGCTGCCTAAAACATACTGCCCGGGTAGATAACGCGGTAGAATACAGTGAACCTCACACCCTAACGATTCAGCAATTGGCGCACCGCGAATGACAAACCTGCACACCGAACTTCCGGTACAAAGAAAAACAAAGATTGTTGCCACCATTGGCCCGGCGTGTGCATCACTCGAGCAGCTTGCTGCCATGATCAGGGCCGGCATGAACGTGGCGCGTCTCAATCTCTCGCACGGCACCCTTGACGGGCACCAGGAACAGATCAGGCTGCTGCGCCAGGCATCGGCGCAGGTGGGCACCAGCATTGCCATCATGATCGACACCCGGGGAATCGAGATCCGCACCCGCCGGCTGAAAAACGATCAGGCCGAGCTGCTGCCCGGATCCAGTTTCACCCTGTACACCGATGAACGCGACGGCGATGCACACGGGGTCAGTATTACCTACCGGAAGCTGTTTGAGGAGGTCTCCGGCGGTACACCGATCCTGCTGGATGACGGCGCCATAGAACTTGAAGTCACATCTGTTGCAGATACTTCTATCATCTGCCGCGTCATCCACGGCGGCTGGCTGGGTAACTGTAAAAGTGTGAATCTGCCCGATACCCGGCTTGCACTCAGTGCCGTCAGCCCCGAGAACCGCGAGGATGTCGTCAGGGAACTTGGCTTTGCAGCCGAGAACGATGTGGACTACATCGCGGCCTCCTTCATTCAGTCTGCGGATGACCTCTACAAGATGCGGGAAATCCTCGTCGAAAAGGATGTGCATATCCCCATCATCGCCAAAATCGAGAACAAGGCCGGGGTGGAGAACCTGGAAGAGATTATCAGCGCAGCGGACGGGCTGATGGTCGCACGCGGTGACATGGGCGTGGAGTTGCCGTTGGCGGATGTGCCCGCCACCCAGAAAAAGATTATCCGCATGACAGTGAGCAACGGCAAGCCGGTCATTACTGCCACACAGATGCTGGCCTCCATGGAAAACAACCCGAAACCGACACGGGCCGAGGCCAGCGATGTGGCCAATGCCATTCTCGACGGCACCTCTGCGGTGATGCTCTCGGGTGAAACCGCTGTCGGCAAATATCCGACGGAAGCGGTCAGGACCATGGCCACCATTGCCCGGCGCGCGGAAGCCTCGCTGAGTGAATACGGCTATCTGCAGAGAATCGTGCCGCACCCCTCGAATTTTGTCACGGAGGCCGTCAGCCAGGCAGCCGTCAGCATGTCGGCACATCTCAAGGCAGCGGCGATTATCAGCCTCACCGAAACCGGCTTTACCTCGCGCCTGATCTCCAAGTACCGGCCGGCAAGCCCCATCCTCGCCATCACCTCTTCCACGATGGTGGCACGCAAGCTCTCCATGAACTGGGGCGTCACTCCACTCCTCTATGACGGCGAACCCACTGACCACGCGCGCCTCGACTTTGCCATCAGCAGGGCGAAGGCGCTGGGCTACCTGAAAACAGGTGACATCGTGGTCTCAACAGCAGGGCATCACCAGCAGGCAGGAGGCACCGACCTTATACGTGTCCTGACACTGGACTAATCCGCCGGTCTCCAGGGCAGAGGAATAGCTGTTGATACGGGCGCACAGCGCGCGGGTTGAGAACGGATTGAAGATATAGTCACCCGCGCCGCGTTCAGGATTCACCCCTGGTTTCCGAGTAATAGGCTTTGCGAAACCGCTCTATGGCGGCATTATTCTCGGCATCCTCACCCTTGACCTTCACCAGTGCCGCGTTAGCCAGCGCAATACTCGCTTCCAGGTTTTCGGAAACGGCAAGCTGTGCACCTGTTACCAGCAGCTGCCGGCAGCGTTGCTGGTCCTGTCCACGCGCCAGTACAGGCAGCTGCGGAAAGGTACGGTGCAGCGAAGACACCACTTGTTCTGTCGCTTTAAAGTCATCCAGTGTGACGATCACCATGTCTGCCTCGTCCACGCCCAGACTTGTCAGGACATCCGGCTGCCGGGCATCCCCGTAGAACACGGATCGGCCCGCACTGCGTTCCCGCTTGACGATACCGGCCTCGTTGTCGACGGCAACATAAGGCACGTCCCGCAGCTCGAGTATCTGCCCTACCCGTCGCCCTACCCGCCCGAAACCGACAATCACGATCGATGCGGATGCCTCGTCCTCCTCTGCGAATGCCTCGTCCACAGGCTCACCCCTGCGTGCGGCGGCCAGCCAATATGCCAAACCGGCAATGGGCGGGGTCGCCAGCATGCTCAGCACCACGACAACCAGCAGTTGTTGAAACAATTCCTCATTCAGCAAAACGGCATCAAGAGCCACCGCGAAAAGCACCAGCGCGAATTCTCCGCTTTGCGCAAGCAACAGCGCGATCGCCAGCCCGATTCTGCCCTTGTGCCCGAACAGGTAGGCCAGCGGCCACAGCAGCGCGGCCTTGGTCAACATCAGTATCAGAACCAGGCCGACAAAAAGCAGCGGATTTGCAAGTAACTGCGCCAACTTGAGCGACATACCCATCGACATAAAGAACAGCCCAAGCAGCAGTCCGCGGAAGGGCTGGATCTCGGCCATGACCTGGTGACGAAATTCCGAGTCCGCCACCAGCAGTCCCGCCACAAATGCGCCCATGGCCATCGACAGACCGATTTGCGCCATGAGGACGGCGGTACCGAGAACCAGCAGCACCGCGGATGCGGTAAAGATCTCGGGTGACCCGTAGCGCGCCACGCGCTGCAGTACAGGTTGCAACAGGTAGCGGCCCCCGAGGATTATCAGCGCAAGAATCAGCAGCGCTTCCAGCAGTGCGATGCCGATATCCTCCTCGATAGTGAGCTCGGCCACCGTCAACAACGATGCCAGGGCGAGAAGCGGGACCACCGCCAGATCCTGAAACAACAATACGGCTACCGAGGTACGTCCATAACTGGAGGCCAGCATCTTCTGTTCGGTAAGCAGCTGCAGCACAAAGGCTGTAGATGAGAGCGCCAGAGCAGGGCCGATCAGGATAGCGGCGCGCAGCTCGATGCCAAACACAAAATAGGCAACTGCAGAGATCAACACCCCCGTCACGACCACTTGCAGGGTACCCAGCCCGAAGACCATGCGTCGCATCAACCACAGGCGCGAGGGTTTGAGTTCAATACCGATGACAAACAGCAGCAATACCACCCCAAGTTCAGCCAGATGGCCGATCTCGGCCCCGTTGTCGATCAGGCCCAGTGCTGATGGCCCGACCGCAATCCCGGCTATGAGAAAACCCGGAACAGTGCCTAACCCCGCGAAACGGGATAACGGCACCACGATGACGGCGGCCGTCAGGAGAATAATAATGTCAGTGAGATAGGCCAGGTTCATCTTTGAGTTATGGGTGACCAGCAAGGACTGCCTGCAAAGATAGCATGTCCGCGTGGCAAAACCTGTTCAATAACAGTTGTCACCCATCTCTTGAGCAGTAACAGAGCACCTGCTGCCAGGTGCAGGCAGTGGCGCAAATTGCACGGCAACAGGCACTGGGGTACATTGATTGCACAGCCCGCTTTGGTGCACAGACAGCGTAAATTATAATGCAGATAAAGCCCTTCCTGATGCTTGCAGTACTGCTGATCACCCGGCAGTCGCTTGCCGAACCTGCTATCGATGCAAAGGACATCATCCGCGACGCCATTGACCACTACCGTGGCCTGACCTCCTATTCAGAGATGACCATGAGCATCCACCGGCCCGACTGGGAACGGACCATGTCGATGAAGGCCTGGTCGTCCGGCAGCAAGATGACCCTGGTGCGTGTCACGGCACCACCGCGTGACGAGGGCAATGCGACACTGGTGCTGGACGACAACAAGGTGTGGAGTTTCGCCCCCAGGATCAACCGCGTGATTCGCATACCGTCCAGCATGATGAGCCAGAGCTGGATGGGCTCGGATTTTTCCAACCGGGATATTTCGAGAACAGACGAGATCGTCGACAAATATGATCACCGGCTGCTGCGTACCGATGAGCACGAGGGCCACAAGGTCTACGTGATCGAGTCCATTCCGCACGAGGAGGCCGCCATTGTCTGGGGCAAGGAAATCAGCCACGTTCGCGATGACTATGTCGAACTGCAGCACGACTTTCTCGACCAGGACATGCTGACCGTGAAAACACTGAAGACCCTGGATATCCAGAAAATGGGGGGGCGCATGTTTGCCGTTCAGCAACGCATGAACATGCTGGAGAAGGAGGGTGAGTGGACCGAGGTCAGTGTGCAGCTACTCGATTTCGACAGGGAAATTCCGGATTACCTGTTTACCCTGTCGAATCTGAGAAACCCTAGGGAGTAGTTATGCTCCCCTGCTCCGGAATACCGCGAACCGGCCTGGTACTGCCTTGATCAGCACCGCCACCACCCTCGCCTGGCGCAACATCTGGCGCCATCCACGCCGCACGCTGCTGACCATTGCGGCCATGGTGTTTGCGGATACCCTGCTGGTATTCATGCTCGGACTGCAGTTCGGCCAGTACCGCATGATGATCGATAACTCATTGCGCATCTTTACCGGCCAGATGCAGGTGCAGGCCAGCGATTATCATGACGAACCGCACATGTATCGCTCCATCCCCGCGGCAGACGGGCTGGCACAGGTGATACGCGACAACACCGGGCTCGATGCCGTGTCTGTGCGCGCCTATGGTTTTGCACTGGTGTCATCGGAGACGCGCACCATCGGTGCGCAGATCAGCGGCCTCGACCCGCGGCACGAGCCTCTGGTCTCGACCATACCGGGACTGGTCAAACAGGGGCGCTACCTGCAGGGCCGATCAAGCAATGAAATCGTGGTCGGCAGCACCCTGGCACGCAACCTGAAGATCAGGCCGGGCGACGAACTGACCGTGCTGGGCAGCGGCCGCGACGGCTCGATCGCCGCAACCGTGGCACCGGTGGTCGGCATCTACGAGTCCGGCAGCCGCGACCTCGACCGGCAGATGCTGGGTATGCCCATCGATACCTTCCGTGATGTCTTCAGCATGGGCGACCAGGCACACAGCATTATCATCGGCGGCGAACGCGACCAGGCGGACAGGATTGCCGCTGGTGCCATGGCGGCCTTGCAGGCGCATGACGGATTGCGACTGCTGGACTGGGAAACGCTGCTGCCGGGCCTGAAACAGGCCATCCAGGCAGACTTCACCAGCGCCTGGTTCATGTATGCCGTGCTCATCGTGCTGGTCGCTTTCGGTATGCTCAATACCATGCTGATGTCGGTGCTTGAACGCACCCATGAATTCGGGATTTTGCTGGCACTGGGCGTGCGCCACGGCAAGCTGGGCAGGATGATCATCACCGAATCGGCGCTGCTGGCAATGACCGGCATGCTGCTCGGCATGCTCGCCGGCGGACTGGTGATCTGGTATTTCCTCGTCAACGGCTTCACCTATCCCGGCATGGAAGCCATGGGCGAACGTTTTAATATCCCCTCGGTGCTGCACCCGGAGGTATCGCTGCGCAGTTTACTGCCCGGCCCGCTGGCGGTGTTCATCGCAACGCTGCTGGCATCACTGTATCCGATATGGCACCTGCGCAAGCTGCGCCCGATCGAGGCCCTGCAGGCGGTATGAGTTGAAGACGCCCTTCTCCATGCTGGTCACTGTCGCGTGGCGCAACCTGTGGCGCAACCACCGCCGCAGCCTGATCATGCTGGCGGCCATCGCCGTCGGACTGTGGGGCATGATCTGGATGACGGCACTGATGCGCGGCATGGTCGACCAGATGATCGATGATGCCATCAGTACGCTCTCCGGCCATGTCCAGATCCATGCCGAAGGCTATCTCGACGACCCCTCTGTCGAACACACCATTCCGGCAGTCGACGACAACACGGCACTGCAAGACTTGCTGAATTCGCCGCAAGTGAGCGCCTGGTCACAACGCATACGCGTGCCCGCCGTGATCCGCAGTGAGCGCGAGGTCTATGGCATCACACTGGTCGGCATCGACCCGCAGCGTGAACAGGGGCTGTCATTCATTGCCGACAGCATCGTCGACGGGCAATATCTGCAGTCGCCCGATGACCGCCATGTCCTGCTGGGGCGCAAGCTGGTCGAACAACTGGAGACAAAACCGGGGCGGCGTATCGTGCTGATGAGCCAGGACCCCGACAACAACATCGCCGAACGCGGTTTTCGCATCGGCGGCATCTACGACACCGACCTGCAGGCGACGGAAACGACTTACGTGTTTGCTGCCATCGAGACCGTGCGCAGCCTGCTGAAGATGGGTAGTGGCGTGTCGGAGATTTCATTACTCGGGGACGATTACCGCCACCCGGAAGTGCTGGCTGCCGAGGTGCGTGCTGTCGCGGGCGCTGCGGAGACGAAGACCTGGCTGCAACTGGACCCCTACATGGCCTCGATGCTGGATGTCATGGACGGCTTTATTGTCGTCTGGTTCAGCATCATCTTCCTGGCACTGTCGTTCGGTCTGGTCAACACCCTGCTGATGGCGGTGTTCGAACGCACGCGTGAAATCGGCCTGCTGCAGGCACTGGGCATGCCGCCCGCCAGTATCCTGTACATGGTGCTGATCGAGTCAGTCATCATGCTGCTCATCGGGCTGCTGGCCGGCAACCTGCTCAGCTGGCTGACGATATTGCCCATACAGGACGGCATTGACATCTCCGGCATTGCGCAAGGCCTGGAATGGGCCGGCATGAGCAGCACGCTGCTGCCTGCCGTGAAGTTGTCCGATGTGCTGCTGGCCAATGCAATCGTGCTGTTGCTTGGCGTCGCAGCGAGCCTGTTTCCCGCCTGGCGAGCATCTCGCAAGGTGCCTGTTGAAGCCATCACGAGGATCTGGCAATAATGAATTCCAGCGCTGTCAGTTGCCGCAAGGTCAACAAGGTATTCGCGCAGGGCGAGCTTGCCGTGCACGCACTCTCCGATGTCGACCTGGAGATCGCGAGCGGCGGCTTCGTCTGCCTCTCCGGTCCATCAGGATCCGGCAAGACCACACTGTTGAACATGATCGGCGGACTCGACCGCCCCAGCGACGGTGAAATCACGGTGGCCGGTCAGCGTATCGACCGCATGAGCCAGTCGGATCTTGCCGAACTGCGCCTGCAGCACATCGGCTTCGTATTCCAGGCGTATAACCTCATCCCGGTACTGAACGCACGGGAAAATGTCGAGTTTGTCATGCAGCTGCAAGGGGTGCCCGCCAGCGAACGCATGCAGCGCGCCATGGCAATACTGCATGAAGTCGGACTCGATGGACTGGAGAACCGCCGCCCGGGCGAGTTGTCCGGCGGCCAGCAGCAGCGGGTTGCCGTGGCGCGCGCAATTGTCAGCAAACCCGCGTTGATCCTCGCCGACGAGCCAACCGCCAACCTGGATTCGGTCACGGCCGAGAAACTCATGCAACAGATGCGCGAACTGAATGCGCGCATTGGTACCACCTTTGTCATCTCGACGCACGACAAGATGGTGATGAGTTTCGCCAAGCGCCTGATCAAACTCCATGACGGTAAAATCGTTGACGACATCCAGCAGGAATAAACTGTGGGGCATCACGGTTTGCTGAGAAAGTGTTGCCGGCAACTGTACATCGGTGTGATGGCCCTGTTGTTGTGGCCGCTCCTGTCGCCGGCCGCGGACATCGAGTACGGCGGCCATCTGAAATACTTCTTCAACTACTCGGATTTTCCCGACCAGTCGGTGTTTGCCGGTGATGACAATCCCTACCGCGAGCACCTTGGCAACCTGCGCCTGAAACTGGGTGCTCGCGGTGCCCACTGGTCGGGTGACATTCAATACGTCATGGATGCGCTCTACAGCAAGGACCTGGCAACCTGCCAGCTACGCGGCGCGGTGGTGGCAGGCGGCTGCGACAAGCCCGGCAGTGATGCACGCCAGCTGTTTGATTTATCAGGCAGCTCGACCCCGGGAGACAATACCCTGCTGCGGCAATACCTCGATCGCCTGTGGCTCGGTTACAGCACAGACAGGCTGGTTGCCCGCTTCGGTCGCCAGGCGATCAGCTGGGGCAATGGCATGGTGTATAACACCCTGGACCTGTTCAATCCGTTTGCCCCGGATGCCATCGATACGGAATACAAGCGCGGTGACGACATGCTCTATGTGCAGGGACTGTTCGATGACGGCAGTGACCTGCAGGCACTGCTGATCCCGCGCCGGGATGTGGTGAGCGGTGACGTGGAAGCTGCCGAGTCCGCTGTCGCCGCCAAGATGCACTGGCTGGCGAACCAGAACGAACTCGACCTACTGGCAGCGAGGAACTACGGCGACAATCTGCTGGGCGCCGGCTACACCACGGAACTGGGTGAAAATGTCATCAATGCCAACATCAGCCTCACGGACACCGATGATGACACGGTGTTCTCGGCGGTCGTGAATTACAACTTTTCTGCCATCGTGCAGAACCGCAACCTGAGCGGCTTTATCGAATTTTTCTATAATGGTTTCGGCCTGTCCGGTCGTCGCAATTCAATCCAGGACGTGGTCAACGACCAGCCGCTCTACTCGCGCCTGCTGCGTGGTGAACTGTACACTACCGGCCGCTACTACCTTGCCGGCAGCCTGCTGCTCGAGATGACACCGCTGCTGCAGTTAAACCCGGTGCTGTTCATCAACCTGGGTGATGGCAGCGGCATGCTGCAATTCATTGGCAGCTACAGTCTCGCTCAGAATCTTGACCTGCTTGCCGGGTTCAGTCTGCCGGCGGGCCCCGACGGCAGCGAGTTCGGCGGACTGGATACGGCGGCTGCCGACGATCGCCTGCTGACACCACCCAACACCCTGTTCGCGCGTCTCGCCTGGTATTTCTGAAGGCCCGGTATCACCGGGACGACTAGATCACGATCCTGATTTCCTGTTCTTCCTCCATCCTGTGGATGGCATCTTCGAGATCGATCTGGTCCGGATTGGCGGTACTCTGTTCCTTCAGCCGCGCCTTCAGTTCCTTCTGCTCCAGGGTGTAATGATTACCTGTACATCGTCGAACCCTTTTGGACAGTTAGCGAACTGAGTTAAGAGGCACATCAGCTCATCCAGGTTAATTTTCCAGCCTGATGATACTGAAATCCTGTCCGAAAGGGCCATCTTGAACTGAATGGATCCCGGTCAGTGATGAAGCAATCTCCCGGCAGGCAAATTCATCCGGCCCCGCTTATTCCACCCCGGTCTGTGCTATGGTTTGCGGATAGACACTCCGGCCAAAATGAACGCCCCCCTGCAAGAATCCATTGACCGTCAACGCGACATCCTGAAAGGCTGGCTGTCGGCCTCGCTGGTCCGGGTCGCGGACGATTGCAAAAGACTCTGGCCGGACCGGCAGGCCCTTGAGGCCCGCCTGATGGAGGGGCTCGCCGAGCTGCCGTACTGCAAGTACCTGTACCTGCTCGATGAACGCGCGCACCAGATCACTTCCAATGCGTCCCGCGCCGGCCTGCTGGAATCACAGTACGGCCGTGACCGCAGCGAACGCCCGTATCTTGTTAAAACCCTGGCCGGTGCGCCATTCTCCCTCTCCGATGCCTACATCAGTCGCAATGCCCGGCGCCCCACACTGACGGCCGTGCAGCTCATCCGTGCAGACGACGGCTGACTGTGCTGCCGTGCCCATGCCGGTCTATGCACTGGGCGGCATGCAAACAGACCTGCTGGATACCGCACTGGCGCACAACGCACACGGCATCGCCATGCTGAGCGGCATCTGGTAGCAAGGCCCTTCAGCCTTCCGAATCCGCTGTCCTCGCGTTTTCGTTTTCGCCTTCCATGCCTGTATTGGCCGTACCGGCCGGCCCGAACACGGCAAGCTGGAGGGCATTAGCCCTGGTATCCTGGAAGTGCCTGGGTGGTATGTATTCAAGCAGGCCGAGGTTTTCCATGCGCTTGCGCGGCTGTTCACCGGCGCCGGCCACGTACACGGCCTTGCCCGCCCGCACCATGTCAAGGATGGCCTGCTCCAGCGCCAGGGCGGACGATACGCCAAGATGCTTCATATCGGTCATGTCGACGATGAGCGCCTCGCGCCCCTCGACTTCCGAATTCCTGCGGCTGATGGCGCGTGAGGCGCCGAAGATGATTGATCCGCGCATGCACAGCAGCAGCACCTTGTTGCCGGCCTCCTGGAGCATGTCTTTCTCGTAGGGTGTCAACTCGATATCGGGACTGTCAGGATCGGTCACCGCCTTCACCTCGGCCGCCTGCAGCTCCGACAGGCGCATAACCGTCAACACGTTGGCGACGAACAGGCCGATACCGACGGCGACGATCAGATCGACGAACACGGTGAGCAGGATAACGCCGTAGGTAATCACGCTGCCCTTGGGTGAGATCCGGTGCGCCCGTTTCAGGAAGCCCCAATCGATGATATTGATGCCGACCTTTAGTGCGATGCCTGCCAGCACGGCGAGCGGAATGACGGCCGTCAGGTCCGCGGCCCACAGCACGACCACGATGAGTATCGCCACCCTGACCAGCCCGGCCAGGGCACTGCGGGCACCGGCCTGGATAGCGACCACCGTGCCCATGGTCGCGCCCGCGCCCGGCAGGCCGCCGAACAGGCCCGACATGACGTTGCCGATGCCCTGCCCGACCAGTTCCTTGTCCGAATTGTGTTCCTGGCGCGTCAGGCTGTCGGCCACCACCGAGGTCAGCAACGCATCGATACAGCCGAGCACGCCGAGCACGATGGCGTTGACAAAGATGATCTGCCACTGGTCGATATTGAATACGGGCAGCCTGAACTCCGGCAGCCCGGTCGGTATCTCGCCAATCCGGCGTATATCATCCAGGTCGAGCAGCACCACGGAAACCAGGGTGACCACAACCAGTGCAGCCAGCTGCGCCGGAATGTAACGGGTCAGCCGGACAGGCATCAGGAACAGGATGGCGAGGGTAGCAGCGGCCAGCAGGGTATCCCGCGGCTGGATGCCGGCCACCAGTTCAGGCAGATTCTGCAGGACACCGATGACCCCGCCGGCCGGTATGGGCTCGCCCAGGGATGGGGCAAGCTGCAGAATGATCAGGATGATACCGATGCCGGACATGAAACCCGACACGACGGTGTATGGCATCAAGGTAACGTACTTGCCGAGACGCAGCACGCCCAGCAGGATCTGGAACAGTCCGGCGAGGATCACGACCGTAAAGGCCATGGCCATGCCGTTGGCGGGATCGGAGGCGACCAGCTTGGTGATAACGGCCGTGAAGACCACGGTCATTGGGCCCGTCGGCTCAGACATCAGGCATGGAGTACCGCCGAACAGCGCGGCAAACAGGCCGACGAGTATCGCACCGTAGAGCCCGGCCTCCGCGCCGGCACCCGAGGCAATGCCAAAGGCCAGCGCCATCGGCAGGGCGATCACCGCGGCCGTGATGCCGCCAAACACGTCACCGCGCAGGTTGTCGAAACGGATTTCATTTAAGAGCGGCATCAGGGGTGTCCTTTGTTGCAATATGCAAACATCGACAGGCATCAACTGGCGGAATTGTAGTGCGTTAGTTTGGTCCGGTGCTATCGATAAATATCCATACCTGCCGTCAGGCGACCTGACCCGGTTTCCCCTGCGGATAACGCTGCTCCAGTACCCTCAGTGCACTTTCCTTGTTGCCGAAGATATTCTCCTCGCCAATCACCTCTTGCAGATGAGCCCTTTCCAGCGCCTCGCGTACCTGCCTCTTCAGACCAGCCAGCATCAGCGTGACATCGGCCGCCCGCAGGTCGCGCGCCAGTGCCCGCAGCTTTTCCTCGCCGGTCGCATCAACACGGTTGATACCCTGGCCGATGATGAGTATGGCCCGGGCCTTGGGGAATTCGCTCAGCGACCTGAGAACGGCCTCCTCGAAATGTGCAGCATTTATGAACACTAGAGACGCATCGAAACGCATGACGACGTAATTTTCACTGATCGGTTCCAGATCATGACTGGCTGCTCCGGCAAGTGAACCATTCGCACGCCGGCCAAGCACTTCGCTGCGCGGTTTCATGGTCCCGGCCAGAAACAGCATAATCGTACACGCCACACCCACGAGCACACCGTCGGCGAGCTTCGGTGCCATAATCAACGTTGTGGCGAAGGTGACCAGGCCGACAATTCCGTCGGTACGGCGCACCCTCCAGGCATGCACCATCGACTTGTAGTCAATCAAACCGAATACGGCGCTCATGACAATTGCGGCAAGTACCGCCTTGGGCAGGTGGTACAGGTAGTCCGTCAGAAACATCATCACCAGTAACACACCGAGCGCACTCACAACGGCATAAAAACCGGTCTTCGCGCCAACCCGGGCAGCAACCGCCGAGCGTGAAAATGAACCACTGACGACGTACGACTGAAAGAAACTACCGACGATATTGGCCAGACCCTGCCCGATCAGTTCCTGGTTAGGATCGAGTTTCTCTCGGGTTTTGGCAGCCAAGGCGCGGGAGATCGAGGTTGCTTCCATAAAGCCGATCATGGCCATAATGAATGCCACGGCAAACAGATCGGACATGATTCCGAGATCCATTGACGGCACACTGAAACCCGGCAGTCCGCTGGGGATACTTCCCACGACAGCACCACCGGCCGATAGCTCGAACCGGGCGCCGGTGTAGCCGGACCAGCGCCAGCCAGTGGTGAAAGGACCGGTTTGCCCGGCAATCTGATAATGCAGCTGACCATCGTCCTGCAACTCGGGCACCAGTGCGAACTGGTGAATGTCGATACGCTTCCTGTACAGGCTGTGTTTGAGGCTGCTCTCTTCGCCTTTGAGGCGTAGCAGTTCTGCCTGCAGGTTATAGGCCTGCCGGTCTCCAACGTCAATGTCCTGGAGCCGGTCATCGATGGCCTTCTGCTCTGCCTTGACCTGATTCAACCGGGCCTGTTCGACCATCAGTGACTCGAAACTGGATCGCACCGCCGCATCGGCAATCTGCTCAGGCTCAACTACCCGGATCTTCTCGAAACCGAGGCTGGCGCTGATCAACGTGCCCACAACGACAACAATCAGCACACCGGGCAATTTCGGAAAACGTGCCCGCAGCCCGTACAAGGTCGCCAGTGTACCCAGCCCAAACACCAGTGTCGGGCCGTGCGCGGCGGGAACCTGGTGTATCACCTGCCACAGGTCGGCGAGGAAACTCTCCGAGCGCGGCATGGGTACTCCCAGGAAACTGTTTAGCAGCGACAGGCCGATAATCAGCGCTGCAGCGTTGGTGAATCCGAGTATCACCGGGTGGGAGGCGAGGTTGATCAATACACCCATGCGAAACAGACCCAGCGCCAGGCGCAGGAAACCCACCATCAAGGCCAGCAAAATGGAGAGCTGGATGAACTCGTCGGTACCACGACTGGCCAGCGGTTCGATCGCCGCTGCAGACATCAGTGACAGCATGGCGACTGGCCCGGTATGCAGGAAGCGCGATGCACCCCAAAGGGATGCAACAATCACCGGCAGGAAGGAGGCATACAAACCGTAAACGACCGGCAAGCCTGCCAGTGAGGCATAGGCCATACTCTGTGGCACCAGGATCATCGCAATCGTAATACCGGCGATCGCATCCGCACGCAGATTCTCACCGCTGGGTGGGAACCATCGCAGAAACGGAAATACTTTTTCTAGCACACTGCAACCACGCTTGAGTTTGCATCGGGAAGTGCATGCATGCGCTGGATCCAGCCCTGCATGCAAAGCTCGCTGATTCTAACAGAATGGCCCGCTTTTTATTCGGAATTCCGCCCTCAGGCCACCACTGCACCGCTGCTGTTCTTGTCCGAAGCCAGCTGGCCCTGTGTGCCACTACTCTCACCCACGGTGGTTATGACCACCACCGGTACGGGCAGGGTGTTCTTCTTCTGGCTCTGGGAACCGTACAGGTAGCTGCGCCCCAGGTAACCAGCATCCTTGCAGGCCAGAAACGCGACTTCCGGGTGGCCGCGCAGATACCGCCGCAGGCCGGCGACAGGCTCGCCAGTGAGGCTCTTCAACTGCATGTCGACACCGGCCGCCTCAAGCGCCTGCTGGTACGGATCCAGCAGGGCCCGGCCCGAGTTCTCGGACTGGAAGGTCAGTACCGTGAGATCGTGCTGCGTACGGGAACACGTCTCGATGACATAATCCATCACTGCAGATGGCAGCTCGCTGCCCAAGTAAAGCGCAATTTGCCGTGCATTGCTGCCGGCGCTGCTGGCCCTGAAGGGCTCGGCGCAGCCCTTCACGGCCTCGGTAACCACAGCCTCTGGTTTGATTGTGCAGGACTTCCGGGCCAGAATCCTTGTCTTCTCGCGCGCACTCAGGTACTCACCGGCGTGGGCGCAGGCCAGGGCATCCAGAATTTGTTTCATGGTTTCGGTTAGCTTTTTCATGGCATACTCCTGTTGAAATCTACACAAAACATATGCATTGAACGTGCCATAACATTATTTACATTAATAACCAATTAGTTACAGAAAACCCGCTTCGAATAACTGTTACATATTGTAACACCTTAACGCCCTTAAGCTGGTAACACGCTCTAACAGTGTTGTAACATGCAACGCTTTTAGCTTCGGGACAGGTGCCCCGCCGCGATGACCAGCCTGCGCAGAAAAGTCCTCACCTCCTACGGGTTCTCCACAGGTGCCCTGCTGATCTTCGTTGCCGTGGTGATCGCCGACCTGTACTACCTGCAGACCCATATCATGGAAGGCGAGGCGGTCGACGACCTGTACGTGGCAATTCAGAAAATACGCCGGGACGAGAAGAACCTGTTCCTCTACCATGATCCGAATGATCTGGATCAGCTAAGGCAACAACTCGAGGTGGCGCAGAATGCGCTTGCCGAAGGGGAGCACGTGTTCTCTGCCATCACCAGCCCGCAGGAACTGCAGCAGCTGGAGCAGTCGCTGGACAGTTACCGCATGCAGCTGAACGAGTATGCCGGCCAGCCCCCCGCTATGCGCGCCACTAAACAGGACAGCATCCGCGCGAATGGCCATCAACTTTCCTTGCTGACACAGGACATGCATCAGCGTCAGCGCGGGATCCTCACCAGAACCACAGGGGTAGCAGCCCGAACCCTGATGATTGCCTCGGTTACCGTGATTCTGATCGGCCTCGTCAGCGCCCTTTTCATGGTGCACTGGGTAGTCCGTCCTCTCAGACAACTGGAAAAGCAACTCGATCAGCTCGCCGAAGACAAGATACAGACGCTGGTCCTGCCTTCCAGGGACAAGGAAATCCAGTCCTTCGTGTTCCATTTCAATTCCATGCTCGAACAGCTTCGCGAGCAGCAGAACCAGACGCGCCGCCATGAGCGGGCGGCAGCGCTGGGTGTGCTGGTTTCGGGTGTAGCCCATGAATTGAACAACCCGCTTTCCAACATCTCCACCTCGGTACAGCTACTGATGGAGGAGGACGACAGCACCACGCGCAAGGATTTATGCAAGCAATGGCTGTCTCACATTGACGGGGAGACAGAGCGGGCGCGTCGCATCGTCAGGCGCCTGCTCGATACGGTGCGCCACTCGAATCAGCAAATGCAGCTGATTAGCGCGGCAGAACTTGTCCGGGCGGCGGCCCTGCTGATTCACCGCCAGCTGCCGCCGGACTTGTTCCTTCAAATTGAAGACATCACCGACGGTGTGCTGCTGGTGGATCGCGACCGCATGCAGCAGGTCTTCATCAATCTGATCAAGAACGCAACACACGCCGGTGCAAAGAATATCTGGATCACCGGCCGGGAAACCACCTGGAAGTCGTCCAAGCCCGTCAATACAAACAATATGGCCGGCGACACCAACGGCATCAGCCGGTTTACACACGTAATATTAATACATGTTGATGACGACGGGCCGGGCATACCGCCGGATCACCTGCTGCAAATATTCGACCCCTTCTTTACCACCCAGTCCGGCGGCGAAGGCACGGGGCTGGGCCTGTACCTGGTCGAAGAAATAATCAACGAACATCGCGGTTGTATCACGGTCGAGAACCGCCCCGGGGGTGGTGCACGATTCTCCATCTGGCTGCCTCTCGAGCAGGCATCAGCAGACATACAGGAGGCCTCATGAGCGATGACCAGCCACATATTCTGCTCATCGACGACGAGTCCATTGCTCTGTCAAACATGAGCCACGTCCTCGAGCGCGAGGGTTACGCCGTAACGGCCTGCGAAAACGGTGAACGCGGTCTCGCCGCGATGCAGACTACGGAATTTGACATCGTGCTGACCGACCTGCGCATGCCGGGTATCGACGGCATGGATGTCTTGCGCCACATCCGGGAATCCACACCCGATGTGCCCGTCATAATGATCACCGGGCACGCCACACTCGATTCAGCCGTCGATGCCATGAAGGCCGGCGCCTTTCACTATATCGCCAAGCCATTCCGCCTTGACGAGGCACGTCAGGTCGTGCGTTCCGCACTGGAGCTGCGCCAGATCAAACGGGAGAACAGTCAGCTCAAGGAGCGCATAAAGGATATATCAAGCCGCGCATCTATCATTACTCAGGACCTGGGTATGCAACGGCTGCTGGAGACCGCCCGCCAGATCGCGGTCACCGATACCAGCGTCGTGATCCACGGCGAATCTGGCACCGGCAAGGAACTCCTGGCCAGGTTCATACATCACTTTAGTCAGCGATCCGAGGGCCCCTTCGTGGCCTTCAACTGTGGCGCGCTGCACGAGGAGATCGCGGCCAGCGAGCTGTTCGGTCACGAGAAAGGCGCATTCACCGGTGCAAACGCCACCAAGATCGGGCTTTTCGAAGCAGCACAGGGCGGCACGCTGTTTCTGGACGAAGTCGCGGAAATGCCACTGCTCATGCAGGTCAAGCTGCTGCGCGTGCTGCAGGAGCACGAACTGATGCGGGTCGGCTCGACCCAACCCATCGACATCGACGTACGCATAATCGCCGCCAGCAACCGCGACCTCAAGGTTGCGGTCGATGAAGGTCTTATGCGCAACGATCTCTACTTCAGACTCAATGTTGTCACCTTGACGCTACCTGCCCTGCGGGAGCGACGTGATGATATCCCGATGCTGGCATACTACTTCCTGCGCAAGTTCTCCACGATGATGCAACGTGACATACAGGAGATCAGCACCGAGGCCATGCAGCGCCTGGTGGATTACGATTACCCTGGCAATATCCGTGAACTGTCCAATTTCATCGAGCGCGGTGTTGCCCTGACCCAGGGAAAGAAGCTGGATATCGAGCATCTGCCGCAGAATCTCGGTTCACTCAGTGTACGTGTGTTCAAGCCGGAAATGGCGGCAACCCCGACAACACTGAAGGAGCAGGAAAGGGAACATATCCTGGAGGCATTGAAACTGGCCAATGGCAAACGCACCGAGGCCGCCAGGCTGCTCGGCATTGATCGGGTCTCGCTATGGCGCAAGCTCAAGAAACTGGGTATCGATTCCAGCTAGACAGCCGACGCTGACTCCTGTCAGTCGTCTTCGCCGAGTTCCGGGTCCCAGCCGCGCTCGCGCGCGCGGCGGGTCGCCCAATCGTAGAGTTCGGTGTGCTTTTCCAGCAATTCGGAGGGCAGGCGGCTGGGGATATTGCCGTAGTCGTCCCAACGCTTGTTGACCTGGTCCATCAATTTCTGCATACGCTGCAGATCCCAGCCGGCACAGTCCTCGCTCCTGGGAAGCAGGTCGAACAGCCAGGCATCGAGCACGATGCGCCCGAGCATGGTCATGCCATGCGGGTCCTGGTTGAATCCTTCGTACACCATCTTGCCGTTCAAAGCCTTACTCCGCCCATTTGCCCAGGTAGGCGTTGATTACATCGATCACCGCCTGCGCCTTGATCACCAGGCCCAGGTCGATCATCTCCGAACCCATGACCATGCTGGTATTGTTGGCCGGCACCGGGGCCGGGACAATGTGATTGGCTTCCTCTCGGAAGAACACCGCGGCGATGACACCGGCGAACAGGAACTTGCGCCCCACGCTGTGATTCGGACGCAGCGGCTCGGGCTGAAACACGAATACGGGGCTGCCGCTCGAGCCCGGGTAGACGGCGGCATCGACAAGAAACTCCGGCCGCCCCTCGAAATCCAGCGCCATCGGCGTGGCCGTGGTGCCGCGCCTCAGAATCGGCATCAGGTTGACCTGGTCCCACACGCCACTGGGGTAACCGACAAACAACACATCCTCAAGTGCATCCAGTGCGTGCAGCGCGGCGGCATCCGGTGCCAGGCGACTGTCGATTGCATGGTAGTAGAGTTCCACGCCCTGATCGTGCGCGGCCTGTTCCAGCGGCCGCATGGGAACGATCGCCAGATCCACCTCCGGATCGGGGTGCATGAACCAGGCATGGGGAAAATCCTCGATGTTGAGCTGAAAACGCTGGCCCAGCACCGGCTGGCCGTTGTGCTTCTGGGTGAACACCAGCCCGCCACGACGCACGCCGTCGACCAGGTGCCGATTGGTCACGACAAAGGTATGGGTGCCGCGGCCGTGGGCATGGCTGACCACGAAGGCGGTGCCTGATCCTTCGCTGCCGTCGTCAAGCTCGGTATCGACCCGGATGGTGTTGAACAGCAGTTTCTTGGTGATGGAATTGATGTCCATAGCTGACTTAACGATCAGTAGTCGTTCCTGGCATTCCGGTTCAGACCCTCGATGGCGCTGGCCACGGCACGTGCCGCTTCCTCCGCCTCGGCCTCATTGCCCATCATGGTCAGGCGCCCGAAGTTACCGAAGGGCTTTACGTCGACCAGTGTAACATGGGCCGCCTTCTCCGCCTCGTTGGCGGCATATACCGCGTAGCCTGCCGGCTCGACCTCCAGGATAAACAGCGTCTTGCCCGGCAGGATCATGGAGCCCTTGCGCAGCTGACGGTTAATCAGGGTTGTGTGGTCCGGCGTCATGCCGCTAATGGTCTCGCTCCAGGCGATGCGGCAGGCCATGCGCGTATCCATGGTGGTGTTCAGCTGGCGCAGTATGATATTGCCCGCCTCCATCACTTCGCTCTGGTTACGGTAGTGGATCTCCATCGAGCCGAAGGAGCGCTCCACCACCTGCTCGCCCAGGTGTACATTGGTCTCCTTGAGCGCGATGTCTGAGAGGCGATGCACCGCCATGCCGGGCGCCACCTCGATCCACACGCAGGCATCGCCCGGTACCGGCAGGAAACCCTGCGATGAAGTCGCCAGATAGGAGGCGAGCTGCGGCTGCAGCGAGTCGATGAAGACGAAAGTGCGTAATGAAACGTCCATGGGCGGCCTCAGCGGGTCAGTCCCATGTAAAGCATCGGCAGCTTCTCCGGCAGGCGTTCAACGTGATCCACCACGGTGAAATTCTTCGCCCCGAAAATACGTTGCACGTACTGGTCGGCGTGCGGGTCGAGCGACAGGGCATAGGTAGTGATACCGTCGCGCGTCAGCTCCTCCACCGCGCGCTTGGTGTCATAGCGCAGGTATTGCGGATCGCGTACGTCATTGTCGGCGGGTTCGCCATCGGTGATGATGAACAGGACCTTCTTGTTCTTCGGTTGCTTCTTCAGCATGGAAGCCGCGTGACGCAATGCCGCGCCCATCCGCGTCGAGTAGGAGCCCTCCATCGCCGCGAGGCGCGCCTTGACCAGATCATTATAGGGTTGATCGAAGTCCTTGAAACGCTGATAGTGCACATCGTGCCGGCCGTCGGAACAGAAACCGTGCAGGGCGAACGGATCACCGATACGGTCCATCGCGTCAGACATCAGCACGGTGGCGGCGCGGGTCAGGTCCATCACGCTGTAATCCTGGCCGCGCACCTTGTCGTTGGCCGACTCGGACATGTCCAGCAGCACCATCACCGCCAGGTCGCGCTCGTTGCGCTTGTGACGCATCATGATGCGCGTGTCCGGCTGCTGGCCCATGCGGATGTCGATCATGGCGCGTACCGCGGCATTGATATCCAGCTCGTCGCCGTCCTCGACCCGCCGGATACGCTGCATGCCCTGTGGAATCATGGAATCGATCAGGAACTTGAGACGTGAGATCACCGGCTTGTTCTCGGTAATGATGTCCTCGATCAGTTCCAGCTCGCCGACCGGCGGATGGCGCTCGAGCACGGTCACCCAGCTCGGCCGCTCCAGCTGAATCTGGTAGTCCCACTCGTGGTAGTGATAGGGATCGGAGACGGGTACCTTGCCTTCCAGGGAATTGATGGTAACGCCTTCCTGGTCGAGCCAGTACTCGGTGGGCAGGACCCAGATTTCCTGCGCGTCGTCGCCGGCGAACTCGTAATCGAGTTCGTTCACCATTTCCATTATGTTGACTTTCCTGCGCACCTGCTTCGGACCCCAGGTCGCTTCCAGTGCCTCCAGTTCATCATACTCTTCGGATTCCCACACCGTGCGGTTGTCGTCGCGGTAGATCGCGCGCATGGTGTCGGTGCGCGAGTTGTATTCCGGCAGCGGAATCTCTCCCAGCTTATGCGCCAGCTCGACACCGATGTTCCAGCTCGCCTGGTTACTGGACAGATCCTCTTCCGCCCGGAACAGCGCCACGCCTTCCTGGACCCAGGGGTGAGGGTCATCGGATTCCGTATCGAGCAGCGCGCGCGCCAGCCGGTTGAGCAGATCGCCGACACACTCCGGCTCGCTGTAATCGGCCGGCGGATGCAGCGCCAGCCAGGACCCGCGCATGTTGGGAAACTGGCGGCAGGCGAGCTCTTCCACACGTGCATCCTCGATGGTCTCGATGATCCCTAGTTGCGTGGTGTTGAGCATCTGCATGGACAGCGGCTCTGTGGTGAACGCCAGGTGCGCCGCGCAGTGGTTGGCGGCGGCACGATAGATTTCCACGCCTGGAACAATCATTTCCTCCGGGGTTTCGTCACCGTGCGGCCTGTAGTCGTCGTAGGCGTCGGCAATGTAGATGACGAAGCGATCGATATAGGGCTTCAGCCCCTCGCGCACCTCGTAGTCACCGGCGGTCGGCCGCAGAAAGAAATCACGCCCCCACATGGCACGCAGGTAGATATTCAACCGGCGCTGCACATCGACGAACAGCGTGCCCTTGCGTTCCTGCTGCAACATCGACATGGCATCGGCGCTTTGCAGCGAGAAAAAGCTGACCTGGCCGTCGAAGTCGGCCTTGTAGGCCTGTGCACCCCACATTACCCAGCGGCGCAGACCGCCCAGCGTCAACTGGGTCAGCAGGCGATCCAGGTTTTCCAGCATCGGCCGCAGACCGCGCGGTGCCTGCGCCAGCACGATGGACAGCACATTCAGGTATTTGCGGAACAGTTCCTCGTCGCCGAGGCGTTCGGCAGCGAGCGGTGCGGTGCCGACGATCAGGGTCAGCACCTGGCCGGAGGTCTTGGAAGCCATGCCCAGCAGGAAGTTGACCACGTCCGGCAGCACGTCTTCGCCGATGGCGCGGGCCACCTCGGGCATCTCCTGGATGTAGGTGACGACAAGTTCTTCGCCGCGCCCCAGGTTATGCAGTGCGTTCGCACCCTTTATGTAGTTGTCCAGCCCTCGTGAAGAGAACACCCGTGCTGCCTCGTGCCACGAGGCCTGCAGCACCTCCTGCGACTCGCCGGGCAGGTCGTCAAGGAGGTCCTGGTAGTCTTCGAGATGGATGGCCATGGGAATTCGCTGCCCGGCACTCAGGCAACGGCGCTGTTCAATGACAGGCCGCTGCTCAAGTCCCTACGCTCGACTCAGAAGTAGGTGGTGACGGCCGAATCCAGCGCATCGCGCATGTCCGGATCGTCGGTGATCGGACGCACCAGGGCGACGCGGCAGGCAGCCAGCGGTGCCACGCCCTTCGAAATCAGCGAACCGGCGTAGATCAGCATACGGGTGGACAGGCCCTCGTCCAGGCCGTGGCCCTTGAGATTGCGCGCGCGTTCGCCAATGTGCACCAGGTTCTTGGCCGTATCCAGGTCGGTGCCGGACTCGTGAGCCACAATCTCGGCCTCGACGTCGTGGTCCGGGTAGTTGAAGTCCAGCGCACCAAAACGCTGCTTGGTGGACTGCTTGAGATCCTTCATCAGCGACTGGTAGCCCGGGTTGTAGGAGATCACGATCACAAAGTCCGGATGCGCCTCGATTATCTCGCCCTTCTTCTCCAGCGGCAGCACGCGGCGGGCGTCGGTCAGTGGATGAATCACCACGGTCGTGTCCTGGCGCGCCTCGACCACCTCGTCCAGGTAGCATATGGCGCCATGCCGCGCGGCCACAGACAGCGGGCCGTCCTGCCAGCGGGTGCCGTTGGCGTCAAGCAGGTAGCGCCCCACCAGGTCGGAAGCCGTCATGTCCTCGTTGCAGGCGACGGTGATCATCGGCTTGCCCAGCTTCCATGCCATGTATTCCACGAAGCGGGTCTTGCCGCAACCTGTCGGGCCCTTGAGCATGATGGGCATGCGCACCGAGTAGGCCGCTTCGTACATTTCCACCTCGTCGCTGACGGGATGGTAGTAGGGTTCTTCCTGGACCAGGTATTGCGTCAAGTCAACGGAGTCAGTCGTCGCGGAAGCCGGCCGGGTCGCGGCGGCCTGCTGCTCCTGCTCAGCGGCGCGGGCTATGGCTTCCTGGCGCGGGGAGTATGTCCTCATAAACGGGTCATTACGCATGATGGTTCACCTGCTAAGTTGAATTCAGTCCGGCCACACGCGGGTCGGGAAAAGTTCGGTGCCGCTTTCAGGCACGTCACCGGGGACGGAGGTTTTACCGTTCGCGGGAGCCTTTTTAGGCGACTTGCGGGGCGCGGTCGTTTTTGCCGCGGGCTTCCTGGCGGCGGCCTTTGGCTGTTTGGTTGCCGCCGGTTCCTGCTCGGTCTTGACCGCGCGAATATTGGCGGCCAGTTTGTCCTTGACGTTGCTCATGTTCCGATCACCTCTTCAATAATGGCTTCCATCTCTTCCACGGCCCTGGTGCCGTGACCGCCCATCTGGTAGACGGAAAGCCCTTCCAGGGCGGCGTTACGGTAGGCCGCACGACGGCGAAGGCCGGCGTCCAGCACCGGCATGCCGAATTCGACCAGCGCGTCCCGCATGGCCGATGACAGCGCGCTCCTTGGCTCCTGCTGGTTCAGTACCAGGAAAGCCTGGATATTCGGGTTGACCTTCCTGGCCTCCTCGATTTCCTCCGGCAGTTTCATGCTGGCCCAGAGGTCAACCGGGGACGGCAGCACCGGTATCAGCGCCACGTCGCAGGCACGCAAGGCCTGCATCGAGGCATGGCTCTCCAGCGAGGGCGGACAGTCCAGCACCATGTGCTGAAAGGCCTGGTAATTCCGGTGCAGTGTCCGCGCGTCCCAGTTGCCATTGATCTGCTTGACCGTGGCCGGAAAGGGTTGGCTGCCCATGGCGGCCCACTGGCGGGAGGAGCCCTGTGGATCCAGGTCGATCACCACGGTGTCAGCACGCCGGGACAAACCCGCCGCCAGGTTCATCGAGAGGGTGGTCTTGCCCGCCCCTCCCTTCTGATTGATTACCGCGATGACGTGGGTGCCCATCAGCCCCCCTGTTAGGTTCCCAGCTCGTTAATCCTGGTCGCCAGAGCGTGCTCCGTCTCCGTCAATTCCTTCCCGTCTTCGGCTTCCAGCATGATGCTTACGTAGGTCGTGCCAAAGTTGATTTTTTGGGGGTGAATACCGGTTTCCTCGGACAGCTCGGCCAGCGCATCAAGAAACGTACGGGTATCTGTATAGCTCCCGAATGTAAAGCGCCGGGACAGGGTCGGCGGCTTGCCGCGCGTCTCCCATCCCTCCGGCAGGTCACCCATTGGCGTTCCTCAGGCTGTCGATTTCCTGCACGTGCTCCATTTCCTCTGCCAGAATCTCAGTCAGCAGGGCGGCGCTGTCGCTGTCGCGCATGCGCTGGGCATGGGCGACCGCTTCCTGATACAGGCGCACGGCATCGACTTCCAGTTCACGATCAGCCGCGAGCATATCATCCACACTGCGGCCGAGGCGCGACGGGGACAGATTACCGGCCGAGGGCGCAACCCCGACCGCTATCAGCCGCTCCATCAGGCGCTCTGCGTGGCCCAGTTCCTCGACCGCCTCGCTGCGCAGCTTGCTCGACAAGGCCTCGTCGCCCCAGAGACGGGCGAGTACGCTTTGCGCCAGGTATTGCTGTACCGCGCTCATTTCGTGTGTGAGCGCGCGCGAAAGCCACCCCAGGGTGCGCGGATCGACACTCATCGTCCCGCCTAGCTCTGGGTCGGGGTGATCTCAGCATCGCGGCCACCGCCTTCGGTGGAGGGCGAGGTCGGCAGAATGCCTTCCACTTCAGCGTGCACGCGGGCGATGATGTGAGCGGCAACCAGGCCGTCACCCACCCGTTCGCAGGCATCGGCACCGGCTCGAACGGCAGCGTTCACCGCACCGGTTTCGCCACGCACGAGCACCGTCACATAGCCGCCACCCACAAACTGACGATCCACCAGCCGAACTTCAGCCGCCTTGGTCATCGCGTCAGCCGCTTCGATGGCGGGCACCAGGCCGCGGGTTTCAATCATTCCCAGGGCAATGCCGTTCACGTTAGCCATGATTACTCTCCATTAATATAGTGTTGCTGTTGCCTGCAATCGTCAGCTTACGCGGACGGCGCAGTCGGCAGAATGCCTTCCACTTCGCTGTGTACACGGGCGATGATGTGAGCAGCAACCAGGCCGTCACCGACGCGTTCGCAGGCATCGGCGCCAGCGCGAACAGCAGCGTTCACCGCACCGGTTTCGCCGCGCACCAGCACAGTCACATAGCCACCGCCAACGAATTGGCGACCGATCAGACGCACTTCGGCGGCCTTGGTCATTGCATCAGCGGCTTCAATCGCGGGAACCAGGCCGCGGGTTTCAATCATGCCCAGGGCGATACCAGTGTTGTTTGCCATTTTCTTGCTCCTAATAATAAAAACGCTTGCCGGTTAAAGAATGAATTAAGCAGTCGGGGAGGCCGGCAGAATACCTTCCACTTCGCTGTGTACACGGGCGATGATGTGAGCAGCAACCAGGCCGTCACCGACGCGTTCGCAGGCATCGGCGCCAGCGCGAACAGCAGCATTAACAGCACCGGTTTCACCACGCACCAGCACGGTTACGTAGCCACCACCAACAAACTGACGGCCAACCAGACGGACTTCGGCCGCCTTGGTCATGGCATCAGCCGCTTCAATCGCGGGAACCAGACCGCGGGTTTCAATCATGCCGAGGGCAATACCCATACTTTCAGCCATTTCATTACTCCTTCATCTAACAAAATTAAAAAAATCAAAACTCTTGCTTCACAAACCACCAAGGCGACTGCACGTACGCCTTGCCCACTTAATCTCACTCTTCCCAGTTGTCGATGATTCCGCAAATGGTCAGATCGGTCAGCGTCTTTGCATCCGGCATCGCCCAGCGCGCGGCGCTGCCACTGGCGGTGAACACCCACTTCCCCGCCGGAACGCCCACCGGATCGGCCGCCACCAGAAAGCCACCCTTCAGCGTCTCCAGTACGCGCAGGGAGGACAGCTTGAGTCCCGGCGCACGCCGTGTGCACACCAGATCATCAACCACGCGCATGATTTCCATCAGCCCTGCGCCTCCCAGTGGTCAATTATGCCGACAATGGTCAGGTCGCTCGGGTACTCCTTGCTCCCTGCCGCTTCACGCGCAGCCGAGGAACCGACGCAGATCACCCAGTCGCCGGGTATGCAACCCACGGCATCCACAGCCACGGCGGGCGTACCACCCGGCTTGTCGATTACGACCAGCAAGGGACGATGCCCCATCTCCTTGATCCGGTTGGTCGAAACCAGCGTTTTTTCCACTTGCATGATTCTCATAATCTGTCCCGGCGAATCATCCTTCTAATGACCCGCCACCTGGGCATCTTCTTCCACAAAGGTACAACGCTCACTGCCATCGGTATCGCTCACCGCCATCTGGCAGTGCAGCAGTCCCTGCTCCTGCAGGCTGGCATAGCGCGATTCGATCGCCTTGCGCACGCGCTTGCAGCGCGTCACCGTCCGTTCGCGCGCGCCCGGCACGCGCGATGAGTAATGGAAGTGCACCAGCACCGGCACCGCCAGCCCGCGGTTGATGTTCAACCCGGTAAAAATCTTGATGCCAACATCCATGTCTGCCGCGCCCTCCTCGACCGTGTCGAGATGGGCGAAATAAAACTTGTTGCGCAGCTGCAGTTCGCTCATTGCCTCGCCGGCGCAAATGAAGCGCTCGTTGTGGCCGATCACGGCGTAGCGCCCGGCGTGATGCTGGATCACGTACTGGATCTGCGAGAGATTGGCTTCCAGCAGGCGCATGATGAACTGGCGCATGCCGGGCTGGGTACCGCATCCGGCTTCGGCCTCGGCCATCGCCAGGCTGATCTCCTCGCTCGCCGCTGCCTTGCTCAGGCCCAGCGTATCGTTGAACAGCTTTGCGGTTTCCACAAATCGCTTGGGACAGTTACCACTCTCGTTATCCGGCAGGTGCACGCGCAGCGCATCGGTATCGGTGTCCATGCCAACCAGCAAGGTGTCGGGCGCGGCACCGATGCCGTAGGTGTTCTCGATTGCGGCGCGCATTTCCGCCAGGCGGTCAGCGGCAGCCTGAGTCGCCTTTTCGTCGTTGCTGCCGTGCGCGGCGCAACCCTGATCGCCAGGATGGGAGCTGCTGTAGTGGTACACCGCGATCTTCAGGAAATTGCCCTGGTCGTTATCGGCGATACGCAGCAGTTCGCTCTGGGTCCAGTCGGCCACGTCGTCCTCGACATCGAACATGACGCCGGCGTAGGCCTTGACGGTCACCGGCGCATCCGGTGACACGCGAAACACGAAGGGCAGCAGGCCCTGCAGGCGGCCGTCGGCGCAGGGGCTGACATCCACCGAGTGATAACCGCAGGCGCGGATGAACGCCGCATCGATCACCATACGATCGCGCCAGGGCGCCTGGTCGGCGTCGGTATTGGCGATGCACTCCTTGAAGCTGCGGAAAATACAGTAGGAATGCAGGGCGCGAAGGTCCAGACCGGACACCCAGGCGTCTTCCAGCTGTCCCGCGGGCAGTTCGAAACCAAGGCGGTCCTGCGCAATACGCTGGGCGCGGCACTCGAAGTCCAGTTCGTGCTGGAAGGCGGAGATGGTTTTCAGCGTATCGACAATGGGCGAGAAGCGGCCGCGTACCGTTTCCTCGTAGGCGTACAGGCGACGGTTCAACTCCTCGTCGACCAGGGCGTGCTCGCAGCTCTCCCCCGGACCGATCACGCATGCGGGATTGTCGAGTTCCGCCACCTGGCGGAGTTCGGCAGTTTGCATGGCAGCGAGTCGTTTGCGCGTATTCACCTGGCGTGTCCTCAATAGTCCATTATCCGCGCGCACCGCCGGACAGGGTCACCAGGACGCCACCGCCGGCATTGCCGGACGAACCGGTGATGCGGCTCGGCGGTACTTCGGCCGGCTTGACTTCCTCGCGGAAACGCGATGCATTGGCACCGGCACCGCGCGGATTGCCGCGCTCGGACGGATTGCGTGCCTGGCTGGAAGCACCCTCGGTACCGGTGACCCGACTCATGGCATTCCAGGCAGCACCCGTGATCTGGCGTCCGGCCTGGCTGCCTTCGCCAGTCAGGCGATCGGCGGCGGCACTGACTTCTTCCTGCGCACCCTGCTGCAAGCCGGTGTCGCGATGGCGGAATTCCGGGGTGCCGGTGATCAGACCGCTCGCCATGTTCACCGGGCCGGTGATGCGCTCACTGCTGTATTCAGTGCCGGTAACACCGTCATAGGCCTTTTGGTGCGCGGCACGCGCCGGGCTTACAATACTGAAATCCAGTGGCGCCGGGGGACGCGGCGGCTCTACCCAGGTGGAGGTTCGCGACACGAAACGGTTGCTGGTGGCGCAGTTGGTCGCCGTGTTGTCGGCGCCGACATACGGCGTGCCGCTGACGATTTCGCATGCGCCGCGCTCATCACCTGTCATCACTGAACCGCCGGCGCCCGGGCGATCGCCGGTAACGGCGGTGGCCGGGATTAGCGCGCTGGTCTTGAGGCGTGCTTCCTGCGCTTCCTTGGCGGGCTCTTCGCAGAAATTGCTGTACTGGTTGCGGCCGATGTACGGCGTGCCGCTGATGGGCGAGCAACCGCCATGCTCGTCTCCGGTGACGCGCGTGGAACGCCCGACGTAGCTACCGGTGACAGGCTGACCGCGCCAGGTGGTATCGACCGCGACCTTGGCAACGGGCGCAACCGGGGTGCTGGCGTCACAGACAGCGGCCTGCTGATCCGCACCGATGTAATCGGTTCCGGTGACGGGCTTGCACCCACCTGCCTCGTCACCTGTCGTTTTTGGGCTGCGGCCGACTTCCGAACCCGTCACGGTACCTCCACTCCGGGTCTGCATGTTCGCGACCTTGTTCGGCCCCGAGACCGCACACAGCTCACTGTCGGTGTTGAAGTACTGCGAACCGGTAATGGCGCGGCAGGAACCGGACTCATTGCCAGTGACATTGCCGGAACGACCAACCGCCGTGCCGGAAACAGGCTGCTCGTCACGCGAAGACATCACGCTCACCTTGCGCGGCGTTTCTGTCGCAGAGGTGTTGCAGACCTGGAACTGTTCCGTCGCCAGGTACTCGGTACCGGTCACGGCACGGCAGGAACCGCGCTCATCGCCGGTGATCTTGCCGGTGTGGCCAACGGCGGTACCGGTCACGCTCTTGCCATGACTGGTGTGGCTCAGCTCGACCTTGTCCGGTGCAGTGGCGCCATTGGAAGGCGACACGTAATCGGTGCCGGTGATGGCTCGCTTCGAACCGGGCTCGTTGCCGGTAACCTTGCCGGAACGGTCGATCGAGGTACCGGTCACCGTGTGCTCGCGGCTGGTCTGGCTAAGGCTGATCTTGCTCGGCGCCGGCTCCGGACGCGTGGAGCACATGGAATCAAAATGTTCCATGCCGGTGTATTCGGTGCCGGTGATGGCGCGGCAGGAGCCGGGCTCATTGCCGGTGACGCTACCGGCACGGTCAACGGAGGTGCCGGTGACCTTGTGCTCGCGGCTGGTCTGGCTAAGGCTGATCTTGCTCGGCGCCGGCTCCGGACGCGTGGAGCAAAGGGACTCGTACTGTTCCGCACCGATGTATTCGGTGCCGGTGATCGAGCGGCAGGAGCCGGGTTCGTTGCCGGTTACTTTCTTGCTGCGTTCCACCATGGTTCCGGTGACGTCCCGGCCGGCCAGGGTATGACCTTCCTCGACCTTGGGCGGCGCCGGGGTCTCCATGCGGGCACGCATACGCCCACCTGGACGCTTTTCGGAGGCGGGCCGGGTGTCGCCGGTCAGCGATTGCGCCTGGCGGCGCTGCATGGCAACCTGACGCGAGGTTGCACCCTTGCTGATGGCCGCTTCCCAGTTCTGGGCGGGCATGGAAGCCGCCATTCTGGTTGCCTGGGCGACGCGCTTGAGACCCGATTTCCCGGCCTGGGACAAGGCCGAACGGCGGGCTCGCGCCAAGGCACGGCCGGTCGGCGCGCTCGCTTGCATGGCCGGGATGACAGCGGCCGGCATAACGCTACTGACGCTTTCGACAGAGGTCGTGCCACAACTGCTTTTGGTGCCGTTGCAACCGCAGCCGCAACCCTTTGCCGTGTCCGCGGCTGGCGCTGTTTCGGCACTTGCCGCGGGCTGCGATGACGCCATGTTCATGGC